>JAKADD010000108.1 GCA_021820825.1 Bacillota bacterium | reverse complement strand
TCGGGCCAGCAGCGGACGCGCGGGGCGCGGCCGGAGGAAGCGAAGTCGCCGCAGCGTCCGCAGGCTTGCGCGTTGCAGCTCGCGCTGCGGAACACCGTTATCGGGTCGGGTTTGGCGTCGTCATCGCTCCTAGGCAGCCGAGCTATCTCTCCAGCCAGTTCACGCCGAGTTGGCGCGGCGCATACGGAGGGTATACGATCCTTCGCGGCGCGGGGAAGATGAAAGCGGGGATGGAACTGACGCAGCAGGCGCAGTCCGTCGTCTTTCGGACGCCCATCGTTACAGTGCGTGGGGTTCGCTATGCGATTCCTGCTCAATACCGCAGTCAGTTTTTGCTTGTTCTGCCGCTCGAGACCGGGATTGTCTGGATCCCTGTCGACCACTTGGACGGCGGTCAGCCTCAGCCTGGGAACGCGCAGGTGTTTGCCTTTCGCCATCCGTTGACGTATCCCATTTATGTGACGCCGTATCGGACGACAGGCGGGAGTCTGCTCGACGGGGCGCATATCATTGCAACGCTGCCGCAGAAGTGGCTGGGCGCCGCGCAGGCGAGCGCGGCCACGGCGTGGACGGGGTGGTTGCCGCAAGGCAGCATTGCCCGTGCCCATCGGGGTCCGTTTACGAGCGAAGCAATGTCATTCCATATCAATAGAAGCGGATATGAAAGCGTGGCCACCGTGCGGTCGCTGGGGAACGGGATTCCGGGATTGCCGGATTATTTCGACGCGACTGTGGAACGAATGGCCCCCCATCATACGCCGCTGGCCGCCTGGCCGGAAAGCATCACGAGAACGCAAGGGGGCTTTGTCCTGAGCGTATCTCTGCGCTGGGCCCCGTCAGGGGCGAATGCGGGGGTGACGGGAGCCAATTATTACTATTCGATGCGCACGGGCAAGTGGACGCCGCTCAACCAGATGTACATGGTGCAGACGCTGACGGGAACGATGGATGTCGGTTCGCAGGCGGTCTTCTGGCAGCAACCGCTGGGCACGCGCGGAGATCTATTGGCCGTTCCGCAACTGTGGTTTGATCCTGAAACCGATTCTATCCAATCCGTCTGGCTTGGGAACTGGGTGGACGGTCCGTCGTACATCGACGGCGGAACGCTGCTGTTTCAATCCATGAGCGGCGGCTGGCCGCCCGCTTCGACCTGGATGACCTACAGTCCGCTTGGACGCCCGATGAGTTTGTACGAGAGCACGGTGACGTTGCCCGACTGGCGCGTCGTGACGGACAGCGGAACTTCACCGCTGTCGTGGGAAGGAATGTCTGTGTCGCTGCAGGCGCAGGGCGCCTACGGCCCTTCTGTGATGCGCGGGTTGATCGGGAATCATGCGGATCTGCTGAAGACTTCGACGGTTCGGCTGCCGATCGGTCAGGCGTACGCGGCGATCGTCCGTCGCACCGCTCCCGCTGCGCAGGGATCAGCGCCGCCGCGGTATGAATATTGGCTGGCCGTGCTCCGGACGGATCCCCTGCACCCAGGGAAGAAGGTGGCCTACTGCCTCGTCGGCGTCAGTCGCGCCAATCAACCGGCTGACCTCGCGAAGCTGGAGACATTGGCGGCCGCCTGGGTCGTTCCGACTACGTGTTAATGTCGCACACTGTGGAACGTCGGATCCTATTAGACGGTGGATTGGATATGGACTTTGTTCCCATTACTACTTGTCAGCGACTTTTTATATCATGCCGTCTGGACGGCCAAGAAACTATGCCGAGGCGAGTTGTGGACGGCGAAAATGGGATGTGACGGATACCTGAAGCGGCAACTGCTGCAGATGGATGAAAACCCATCGTTATTGGCTGCGGGCGAGTTCTTCCAGGCGTTGATTCGCGTTATCGCTGTAAATCCCGCCGTGATAGCAGAGAACGGTTTCGATGTCATACTGAGTGAATTGTTTCAGCGATTTCGTTGCGGTCTCCATATCCAGTGTTGCTTGCGGGTTTGGTCCGAGCAGTTGGCCGTCAGCTACGACCATGGCGTCGCCAGCGATGAGTGTCTTGCTTTTGTTGACGTACAGGCTGACATGCCCCGGTGTGTGGCCTGGTGTAAAGATGACGGTAATCCCTCCGCACCAAGGCAATGTCTCTCCATCGGCTATGGTTCTGTCAACGCTGGCCTTTGGCGGCTGCGTGAACATCGCTTCGGCGTGTTTACGCCGTTCCTCAGGCAGAGCTTCAAGCATCTTGGCCACACGGTCCGAACTCATTTTAATCAAGGGCTTGGCGCCTTCAATGTATGGTCTGTCTGCTTCGTGGGCCAGAATTTCAATCTTGCGGCCGGATGCTTTCAAAATATCCGACAGCCCCCCGATATGGTCAATGTCTTGGTGGGTGAGAATCACTTCACCCAGTTTGCTCAGTGGAACGCCGATTTCATCCATGGCTTTGCGAATTTGCGGCAACTGACCGGGCATGCCGGTATCCACTAAAATAACCGTGTCATTGTTCCATATGAGTGTCGGGTGAATCACCATTTGGCGACCCATAAAGTCCATGTTCAATTCAAGCGCCTCAATACCGTCGGCTATTTTCATCTTATGTTATGCCAAAACTCGCGACCGAGCCTTGGCGCACCCCCTTTGCTTATTCATATTCAATTATATTATAGTGCTTGGCAATCTGGGGAGCAATTTGTTCTCTCAAACAAGCAGGAGAAAAAACTGCTTTCTCTGAGAGAGAAAAGGTGTTGACTCTCCTTCGCAGGAATCTTCTGGAATCAGGTTGGAGGTGAAGCCGCGGATGTATTCGATTGGCGCGCTGGCTCGCAGAAGCGGGGTGTCTGTTAAGGTGATCCGTTATTACAGCAACAGCGGACTGCTTCCGCCTGAACCCACTGAAGTCGAGAGGGAGTTCATGCTGGCGATGCAGCAGGGTGAGGATAAAGACATATTTCTGGCCAAATTGAGGGAGCGGTGGGCTGAGATTTCTGGCGCCGGAATGGATTACGGAGATTGGGAGGCCAGGAACCGCGAGGTTTTCAACCGCCTTCGCTCTCAGAACGGTTCTGATCCGGGCGATCCTCAGGTACAATCATGGGTGGACGAGTATTTCGAATTAACCGGCATGAATGATGCTCATGGCGTCAGAATCGGCGGCGCCTCGATAGGGCGTTGTAGTATGAGGCCATTGCTGCGCCCGTGATCCGCCGTGCGGGGCTGAACTGGGAGTGATCAACGTTGTCGGAGGCAAATTGAACACGTATCGCCTGTTTGCCGCACAGGCGGTGGCTGCGGCAAAGCCATTTCTGCGCGGCGCTGCGCTGCAAAACGCAGAGCATGGCGATCTGCCGCAGGTGCGGGAGGGGTCGCAGCGAACAGGAGGCGACAACTAAAGATGGTAAAGATGAGCGATAAAGTGCTGGCGATCGACGTGGGCACTCAGAGTGTGCGCGCGCTTGTCTTCGACGGGGCGGGAACTCTGGTCGACAGCGTGCAGGTGGTGTATGACGAACCATATCAGGCGCCGCATCCAGGGTGGGCGGAACAGGACGCCGATTACTATTGGGAACAATTGGCGACCGCCTGCAGACAATTGTGGAACAACGGACGGGCAACGCCGGGAGAGATCGCCGCGCTCACACTCACAACGCAACGTGCGACGGTGGTAGTAGTAGATGAAGCGGGAAAGCCTCTGCGGCCGGCAATCTTGTGGCTCGATCAGCGCAAGGCGGACACTGTGCCCCGGATTGGCGGGGTGTGGGAACTGTTGTTGCGGGTTGCCGGGGTGCGCGCGACCGTGCAGGCGTTGCAGGCGCACGCGGAGGTCAACTGGCTTCGGGAGCGGGAACCGGATCTCTGGAAGCGCGCGCGGCGCTTTCTGTATTTGTCTGGATATTTGACGCACAAGTTGACGGGTGAATACAAAGATTCCGCGGCTGCGCAGGTGGGGTACGCGCCTTTTGATTACCGAAAGCAAAGATGGCCGCGAGCGTCTCACTGGATGTGGCGTGCCATTCCGGTTGACCGCTCGCGGCTGCCGGATCTTGTTCCGCCAGGGGAACTGATTGGCGCGATCACGGAAGAGGCGGCGGCGAAGATGGGGTTTTCTGCCCGTGTTCCAGTCATCGCCGCCGCTTCGGACAAAGCGTGCGAAACTTTGGCGGCTGGCTGCACCAAGCTGCATCAAGGCTGCATAGGGTATGGCACAACGGCGACGATAAGCGTAAATTCATTCCGTTATCGGGAACCCATTTTTCTGCAGCCCGCCTATCCAAGCGCCATCGCAGGGCAGTACAATCTTGAAATACAGATCTTTCGCGGTTTTTGGCTAGTGTCGTGGTTCAAGCTCCAGTTTGCAAAAGAAGAGATCCGCATGGCCGCCGAGTTGGGGTGGCCAGCGGAACGGCTGCTCGATGAACAGATCGCGGACATCCCGGCGGGGTCACTGGGACTCATTGTGCAGCCGTTCTGGTCTCCCGGCGTCCGCTATCCGGGCCCCGAGGCGCGTGGCGCCATGATCGGGTTCAGCGATGCGCATACCAAAGCGCATGTGTATAAGGCGCTATTGGAGGGTCTGGCATACAGCATGCGGGCGGGACGAGAACGGATCGAACGAAAAAGCGGCGCGGCTCTCACGGAGATGCATGTATGCGGCGGGGGATCGCAGAGCGATCAAATGATGCAGATCACGGCTGACGTTCTCGGAATGACAGTCGTGCGCACAGCCGTGCATGAAGCTGCAGGGCTTGGCGCCGCCATCCTGGCGAGCGTGGCGGCGGGACTGCATCCGGATGTGGAGGCGGCGGTGGGGGCAATGGCAAAATCCGGTGCTGTCTTTGCACCGGATCCGGCGCGCGCGCGGCTGTATGACAGCCTGTACAGACAGGTCTATTCGCGAATGTACGGACGGCTGCGTCCGCTGTACCGATCGCTGCGAGTCATTTTGCAGACAATTGTAAAATGATGGGTCAAGGAATCTGCCTGAGAATGGAGGGTTTAGCCATTGTCCAGGAATCCGAAGCGAAGGCGCAGAACAATATGGATATCGGGAAAGAAACATCCCATACGTTGACAGAACACATATTGCCAGGTATCATCGATGTATATCGATGAATGAGGTGGGCTATGGACTTCGTTGCCATTTGCAAAGCGCTGGGTCAGCCAGAGCGGTATGCGCTCTTTCTCGATCTCCTCCAAGGCGGGGATTCTTCCTGCTGTAGCGGCCCAGATCCCGAGTCCGGCGCGTGTTGTGTGGTGGACCTGACAGCGCGGCATCCACTGGCTCAGTCGACCATTTCGCATCATTTGCGAGTGCTGGCAGACGCAGGTCTCGTGCAACACGATCGCCGGGGCACATATCAGTACTATCGCGTCGACGAAGCGATCTGGGATGCGTTTCGTCAACACACGGCCAGCCTGCAGGTATGCTACGGAGTTGGCAAAACACTCCCGGCGGGGCGTTTTCCTTAAGCCTTTTTTTTGACCTAATTCATCGATAAATATCGATTTATAGTGAGGGGTGCAAACGCGATGGACAAATTGTCAAATGCTGAGCAGAGTGAGCATTTCGTTCGCGAGGATGAAATTCACCAAGCGGTGCGACAACAGTATGGTCGGGCCGCACAAGCTAACGGATGCGGTTGCGGTTCGGGTTGCGACGGCAATACAGCGTCCACGCCGCAACTGATTTCCGTAGCGTTAGGATACAGGGCGGAAGATGTCGAAGCTGTTCCTGATGGAGCGAATCTGGGACTTGGATGCGGAAATCCGCAGGTGATTGCGGGACTTTTGGCGGGGGAAACGGTGCTCGATCTCGGCAGCGGGGGCGGCTTCGACTGTTTTCTTGCCTCCCGACAAGTTGGCGAGTATGGCAGGGTAATCGGTGTTGATATGACTTCGGAGATGATCTCGAAAGCAAAAGCGAACGCCGTGAAGGGGAACTATCACAATGTCGATTTTCGTCTTGGCGAGATTGAGAACTTGCCGGTGGCTGACAACAGCGTGGACTGTATCATTTCCAACTGTGTCATCAATCTCTCGCCGAATAAGCCGAGGGTGTTCTCGGAAGCGTATCGCGTACTGAAGCCAGGCGGTCGGCTGGCTGTTTCTGATATCGTTGCGACCGCCGTTCCTCCCGAGGAAATGCGACAGAACATTGAACTGTTCACCGGGTGCATAGCGGGCGCTTCGCTGATCTCGGAAATCGAAGAAATGCTTGCTGTCGCCGGTTTTGTGGCTATACAGATTAACCCCAAATTCGCCAGCCGAACATTTATCAGCGACTGGGCTCCCGGCATCAACGTGACGGACTATGTGGTCTCCGCCAGCATTGAGGCGAGCAAACCAGGCGCCCATCATTCGCTGTGACGGAGGCGCACTAAGGTCCTGATAGGTGAATGCGGCCTGCTTTACGAACTGGCAGAGGGGTCGCAGTCGATCGGCAGGCGGCCCCTTTTTTTTGCGCAGCGGCTTGACGAAAAGCGGCAACTCTAATATATTGAATTTTATTGGTAGTCGATATTATTTGACTCTTTATTCCGTTCGCCACAACGATTGGCGCCTGCGCGAAGGGAACGGCGGGGAGGAGTTCAAACTGGCCAAGGCGCGGATCATGGTCGTCGACGATGAGTCGATTGTGCGCATGGACATCAAGGAAATGCTCATCGAAGAAGGGTACGCGGTTGTCGCTGAGGCTTCTGATGGAGAGGCGGCGGTCGAACAGGCGCTCAGACACCGCCCGGATCTGATCGTGATGGATGTCAAAATGCCCAGGATGAGTTTTCAGAATGAATAAGTGAATAGGCAGGGCAATGGCGCCCACGGACTGAGACTATCAGTTTGTGGGCAATTTGCAATTGTGGATCATTTGGGAGGAGTGACAACATGGCGTTGCTGACGGATCTGGAGGAATTAAACGTGTGCTATGTGGATGGGAGGTTCCTGCCACCCTCGGAAGGCGTCATCGAAGTATGGAACCCGGCTACCGGACAGCTTGTGGGTCGCGTGCCAAACGGCGGCGTCGCAGAGACGCGCGCTGCCGTCGCTGCGGCGCATGCCGCCTTTCCCGTCTGGGCCCGCATGCTTCCGACAGAGCGCGCCGTATATCTCAGGCGCTGGGCGCAGTTGATGCTTGAACATGCTGACGATCTTGCGCGCATTCTGGTCGCTGAACAGGGGAAACCGTTCGCCGAAGCGTATGAAGAAGCGGAAGGATCCGCCCTGTTTACCGAGTGGTACGCCGAGGAAGGCAAACGCGCATACGGAGAAACGGTTCCGCCTTCGGCGACCAACAAGCGCATTCTGGTTATCCGCCAGCCTGTGGGCGTGGCGGCGCTGATTACGCCGTGGAATTATCCAGCCACCATGATTGCGCGCAAAGCAGCGCCTGCACTGGCTGCGGGTTGCGCCATCGTCATCAAACCATCCAGCCAAACTCCGTTGACAGCGGTTGCGCTTGTGCGACTGGCTCATGAGGCAGGCTTCCCTCCCGGCGTGATCAACCTTGTGACGGGCAGGGCAAGCGAGATTGGCGGTGAATTTATGGCCAATGCGCATGTCAGGAAGGTGTCTTTCACCGGTTCGACAGAAGTCGGAAAACAGTTGCTCCGCGCCTCCGCCGAGCAGGTCAAACGGCTTTCTCTCGAATTGGGCGGGAATGCGCCGTTTATTGTTTTTCCCGATGCGGATCTTGATCTGGCAGTAGCGGCGGCAGTGGGCAACAAATTTGAAAATTGCGGGCAAATGTGCAATGGCATCAACGTCATCTATGTACATGAAGAGATTATTGACGCGTTCACGGAAAAATTGACGGATCGCGTCAATAGGCTCAAGGTCGGACATGGCCATGAACCTGG
>JAKADD010000107.1 GCA_021820825.1 Bacillota bacterium | reverse complement strand
TGTGATGCTAGGATACCTGTAACTAAATCCTTTAGTATATTAGCATACTAAAGCATCGAACTGAGGTATTGGGGCATGCAGAGTGAATTCGTGGAACGGCCGAACGGCACTCGCGACTATGTCGGCTGTGAGTTGACCAGAAAACGCGCTGTTGAAGATCGATTGATCAGGGAATTTGAACTGTGGGGGTATCAATCGGTGGAGACCCCGCTCTTTGAGTATGCGGAGACCATTGCGCGCGGCCTGCATCGGGATGAGGACGAGCGCCTGCTCCGGCTGTTTGATCGGGAGGGCCGCACCATTGCGCTTCGTCCGGAGATGACCACGCCTGTTGCCAGAGTCGCGACCACCCTGCTCGCGTCAGAGACACTGCCGCTCCGTCTCTGCTACTGCGCCGAGACATACAGCGGCCGCAGTGGGCAAATTCAGGGGCCTGTCGAAGTCACGCAGGCGGGTGTGGAACTGATTGGAGACAGCGGACCGGACGCAGACGCGGAGATCATCGCGCTCATGGTAAGCGGCCTGCGTGCGGTTGGACTGACGGAGTTTCGCTTTGCGCTGGGCCATATGGGATTTGTACAGGCGCTTTTTTCTGTTCTTGCTCCGGCCCTGCGCAGCCGGTTGCGCAGGGCGCTGATCGCCAAGGATCTGGTGTCCTATGACACAATCCTTGCAAGCGCGGCGGAAACGTTGCCCGCAGACTGGTTTGGGGCGCTGCAGTTGATGCCGCGGATTCGCGGGGGAGTGGACGCCATCGCACAGGCGCGATCCATCGCCTTTGTGGAAGCGGCGCAACAGGCTTGCAATGAGTGGCAGGAACTCCTGACTGCGCTGTCCGAGCATGGGGTGGCAGACGTGGTGCATCTGGATCTGGGGCTGTGCCTGGACCATGAATATTATACCGGGATCACGATCGAAGGATATGCGGACGCGCTCGGACAACCGATCGCGTTCGGGGGACGGTATGACGCGTTGCTTGCGCAGTTTGGCAGTCCGGCTGCGGCCACTGGCTGCGTCGTCCATGTCGAACGGGTGCTGGCGGCGCTGAACGAATCATGGTGCGGCGATCCGGTGCGCCGTTTGTACTATCATGCGGGAACAAGGGAACTGGCGCTGGCTGTTGGCCGCGCATTGAGACGATTGGGCCACCGGGTGGCTGTCGCTGGCCTCGCGCGGGAACAGGGTGCGGGAGAATCCGTAAGCGCGAACACGGAAACGCAGACACACCGCAGCGATTCCTTTGCGCTGCTGGCAGCCGACGGAACTGTGATCGCAAACGACGGGGATTTTGCGGCTGTCTGCCGGGAGATCGTCCGTGCCATGGAACTGGGGGGTGATCAGTAATGCTGACGATCGCGCTGGCGAAGGGCCGCATTCTGGACGCCACCGCGCATGCGCTGGCGAACGCGGGGTATCCGGTTCCCGCAGAATTGGCCGAATCGCGACGGCTCATTTTGGAAGATGCCAGTCGCGACGTGCGTTACCTGCTGGCAAAGCCGGTGGATGTGCCCGCCTATGTAGAACACGGTGCAGCGGATTTGGGTATTGTGGGAAAAGATGTATTGTACGAGAAGCGGGCCGACGTGCACGAATTGCTCGATCTGGGCTTTGGCGTCTGCCGGCTTGTCGTCGCAGGCTGGCCGCATACGGATGTTGCCGCTGTGAAACGGGTGGCAACCAAATATCCGCGTTTCACCACGGATTATTTTCGGCGGTTGGGGCTGCAGATCGAAGTGATCGACCTGCAGGGGAGTGTGGAATTGGCGCCGCTTATCGGCTTGGCAGACTGCATTGTCGATCTCGTGGAAACCGGCCGCACGCTGGCGGAAAACGGGCTCACCCCACTCGCCGAACTCGTAACGGTGTCGGCGCGACTGGTGGCAAACCGCCGCAGCTATCAGTTGCGCGCGAGTGAAGTGGACGCGTTTGTCGAGGCTTTGCGGCAGCGCGCAGGAGGTGCGGCGTCATGATCGCGATTGTTGACTACGGGGTTGGCAATCTGCGCAGTGTGCAGAAGGCTTTTGAGAGTGTCGGCTTTGCGGCGGTGATTACTTCAGATCCCGCGCTGGTGGCGTCGGCAACGGGTGTTGTGCTGCCGGGAGTGGGGGCGTTCGGCGACGCTATGGTCAACCTGCGCCGGCGGGAACTGCTCGCGCCGCTGCGCGTTTACGCACAGGGCGGCGGTCCGTTGCTCGGCATCTGCCTGGGCATGCAACTGCTCTTTTCGGTGAGTGAAGAACACGGCGAGCACATCGGATTGGGATTTATTCCTGGCAGAGTGAAGAGGATGCGCGGCGATTTCAAGATTCCGCATGTCGGCTGGAATCAACTCTCGCCGCTGCTGGACCATCCCCTTCTGGCTGGCGTTGAACGCGGCGCTTACGCCTACTTTGTCCATAGTTTTTACGTCGCGCCTGTCGCTGCCTCGGTGATCGCGGCAACGACCTCGTATCATCAGGAGATTCCTGCTGTTGTTGCGGATGGCCATATATTTGGCATGCAGTTTCATCCAGAAAAGAGTTCACAGACGGGGCTGACCATGTTGCGCAATTTTGCCGCGTATTGTACAACCGCCAGCAAGGAGGAGAACGCGCATGCTGGTTCTGCCGGCGATTGATCTGTATGGAGGACTTGCTGTGAGGTTGCAGCAGGGAGACTTTGAGAAAATAACCAACTACGGCGATCCGCTCGCGGTGGCGCAGAGATTTGCGGCCAGCGGCGCCACTCATCTTCATATGGTGGATTTGCACGCCGCCAAGAGCGGACAGACAGCGCCCGACACAGCGGCGATCGTCAGAAGGATTGTCGAGCAGACCGGCCTGCTGGTGGAGATCGGCGGCGGCATTCGAGCGCTGGCCGATATCGAACGCTGGCTGGAGAACGGTGTGTGGCGCTGTGTGCTGGGTACGGCGGCGGTGCGGTCTCGCGATCTCGTCCAGATGGCGATTGACCAATACGGAACAGCCGTCACGGTCGGAGTGGATGCGCGTGACGGGGCGGTGGCGACAGCGGGGTGGCTGGATACGGAACAGCTCTCTGCTCACCAATTTGCGACAGAACTATACGGTCTTGGTTTGCGGGAATGCATCTACACGGATATATCACGAGACGGCATGCTGAGCGGAGCCAATGTGGACGCGGCTGTCGCTCTGGCGCAGGTGTCGGGGCTCCGGGTCGTCGTATCAGGCGGTGTGCGCAACCTGGACGACATCCGCGCGGTGCGCGCCAGGGAAGCGGAGGGGCTGTCCGGGGTGATTGCCGGGAAGGCTATTTACGAAGAGACACTTGACGTGGCTGCGGCTTTGCGGGTGGCCGAAGGGCGGTGAGACGATGCTGACGAAGCGGATTATTCCCTGTTTCGATGTCGCGCAAGGACGCGTGGTCAAGCATGAATCATTCTTTGGCAACAGGCGCGACGCCGGTGATCCCGTTGCGCTTGCCAGGCAGTATGACAGTCAGGGCGCCGATGAACTGGTGTTGCTCGACATTTCCGCGACTCATGAGGGGCGGTCCATCCTGCTCGACATTGTCAAACAGACCGCTGAACAGGTGTTCATACCCTTCACGGTTGGGGGCGGACTGTCCAGTGTGGACGATGTGCGTGAAGTGCTGCGGGCGGGGGCGGACAAGGTGTCGCTCAACTCCGCGGCGGTGCGCGATCCCAAGCTGATTACGGAAACCGCTCGCCGCTTCGGCTCCCAGTGTGTTGTGGTCGCCATCGACGCGCGCTACTCCACAGAGCGCGGAGATTGGGAGGTCTTGATCAGCGGGGGCAGAATCGCCACCAGCTGGTCGGCGCTTGAATGGGCAAAGAGAGCGGAGCAACTGGGAGCAGGCGAGATTCTGCTGACGAGTTTTGATCAGGACGGGCAGCGCAGCGGATACGATCTGGCGCTCACCGCCATGGTGTCGGACGCTGTGCGCATACCCGTTATCGCGTCAGGCGGGGCGGGTGCAAAAGAACATTTTTACGATGTGCTGACGGTGGGGAAAGCCGACGCCGCGCTGGCTGCCAGTGTATTTCACTTTGCGGAGACATCATTGCCGGAAGTAAAAAGCTATTTGCGTAAGAGAGGGGTGCCGGTTCGTGAGATTGTTTCCATCCTCGACAGGTAATGCAATTGCGGGCGTTCGTTTCGATGCGCAGGGACTGGCGCCCGCCATCGTGCAGGATCAGGTTTCGGGAGCGGTGCTGACGCTGGCCTATATGAACGCGGAGTCCTTGGCGCGCACTGTGGAGACAGGCGAGACATGGTTCTACAGCCGTTCACGCCAGCAACTGTGGCATAAAGGCGAAACGTCCGGAAATATTCAGAAGGTGATCACGATCGATACGGACTGCGACAACGACGCGTTGCTCGTGGTGGCGTCGCCTGCGGGGCCCGCGTGCCATACAGGCCGGTTTTCCTGTTTTGACGGTGATCAGGAGTCAGAACGTCCGCATTTGCGAGAATCGGGAAGCGAGATCCTCGCGTTGCTTGAGGACAGGGTTTGCCAGCGGGAACAGGAGCGGCCGGAGGGGTCGTACACAACCTATCTATTTGAGCAGGGAATCGATAAAATTCTGAAGAAAGTGGGCGAAGAAACCGCTGAGGTGATCATCGCCGCGAAGAACCGCAGCGCGGATGAATTGCGTTACGAGGCGGCGGATCTTATTTATCACCTGATAGTGTTGCTGCGAGAGCAGACTCTGCCTGTGCAGGATGTGCTGAGGGAACTGTCGAGCCGCTATGCGCCGGAGTAGCCAAGAGTCAAGTCTGCGTTTTGCGAGGCGAAATCACCGTGCGGAGTTGGCGCAGGAAATCATGGTGTGTCTGAATTAAGGGCCGGGGTTCCGGCCCTTTGCTATATGCGCTTATTGCTATCGAAATGAGTTCCGTTTGGGATTCTTTCCGTGGATAATATTGATAAGGCGATGCGAAAGTGGATGTGGTACGATATAGTCTGTGTCCAGTCCGTCTGACGAAGACAGTTTCAAGGTAGATTTTCACGGTGCTGTGCGCCGCCAACAACCGGGAATAAAACGCTCCTGCGGCGATTTTCCGACGGGAAACATCCGCTTGGCCGGGGTCGTATGCTGTGCCGAGGCGAGTTCGGCGCAGCCGTGTTTGAGCAGCGGCGCAGCATACGACCCCGGCGGGCAGAGACGACCCCGGAAGAAACGGTATTGAGTTATTGCACTATGAACACGGATTTGCTAGTCTAGGTGACGAAATCGAGGTGATTACAGTGTCGGCGTTACTTGAAGTGTCAGGACTGACAACAAGCTTTCTCACAGCGAGCGGCTACCTTCCCGCCATCGAAGATGTCACTTTCACGATTGAAAAGGGGGAGACGCTGGGTATTGTCGGAGAATCCGGATGCGGCAAAAGTGTAACTTCGCTGTCCATCATGCAGTTGTTAAGTACGAATGGAAAGATTCGGGATGGGTCCATTCTGTTCGAAGGCAAACAGTTGGTGGGTCTAAAAGACACTAGTATGCGCAGAATTCGTGGGAATGACATCGCCATGATCTTTCAGGAACCGATGACATCACTCAACCCAGTGCACAAGATCGGCAAACAGATTGGGGAATCGCTGCGCATTCACCGCGGCATGAATAAAGAGCAGTCCCAGAAGAAAGCGGTTGAACTGTTGAAATTGGTTGGGATTCCACGTGCTGAAGACATTGCGGACGAGTATCCCCACCGCTTGTCGGGCGGCATGCGCCAGCGAGTGATGATCGCCATCGCCATGGCCTGCGATCCTAAACTGTTGATCGCAGACGAACCGACAACCGCTCTGGACGTGACGATTCAGGCTCAGATCCTCGATCTGATGAGGAAGCTGAAGGCGGAACGCGAGATGTCGGTTTTGCTGATCACACACGACCTGGGCGTCGTGGCGGAAATGTGCGACCGCGTGGTTGTCATGTATGCGGGTAAAGTGGTGGAACAGGGTTCTGTGCGGGATATATTTCGCAATCCGACTCACCCCTATACAATCGGCCTGCTGAGTTCCATTCCGCGTCTTGAGGATAGAAAGCAACGGTTGTCGTCCATTCCGGGCAACGTTCCGAGCATTGAATTGATGCCGGCGGGATGCCGCTTTGCTTCTCGCTGTTCCCACGCAACGCAGCGCTGCGCGGACAACGAACCGTCGCTGCTCCCCGTTACGGAGAATCATCAGGCGCGCTGCTGGTTAGTCGATGACAAGGAGGCGGCGGTGTGAGTGAACCGTTGTTGCAAGTGCGCGGTCTGAAGAAGTATTTTCCGATCCGAAAAGGCGTCCTGCGCCGCGTTGCCGGTCAGGTTCGCGCGGTTGACGGAGTCAGCTTTGATGTGGCGGCGGGGGAAACGTTAGGGCTCGTCGGCGAGAGCGGATGCGGCAAGTCAACGGCGGGACGCAGCATTTTGCGGCTGATTGAACCCACTGCAGGACATGTTCTGTTCAACGGGCGCGACATTCGCAAATTGCGCGCGGGACAGATGCGCCTGATGCGTCGCGAGATGCAGATTGTCTTTCAGGATCCGTACGCGTCGCTCAACCCACGCTATACCGTGCGCCAGATTCTTGAAGAACCGATGATCATTCACGGCCTCTTCCATTCTGCGGCGGAAAGGAAGAAACGGGCGGCGGAATTGCTTGAAACAGTCGGACTGTCGGCCAGCAGGATGGAACGCTACCCGCATGAGTTTTCAGGAGGCCAGCGGCAACGGATTGGCATCGCGCGGGCGCTCGCAGTGGATCCGAAGCTGATCATCGCCGATGAACCTGTCTCAGCTCTGGACGTGTCCGTGCAGTCGCAGGTGCTCAACCTGTTTGCCGATCTGCAAAAGCAGTTGAACTTGTCGTATGTATTTATCGCTCACGACCTGAGTGTCGTCAAACACATCAGCGATCGGATCGGCGTCATGTATCTGGGACAGATCGTCGAGTTGGGGAGTTCGGACCAACTCTATGAAAAGCCGCTGCACCCATACACGCAGGCTCTCTTATCGGCTGTTCCTGTTCCCGATCCGGAAGTGAGACGGGAGCGGATCATTTTGCAGGGGGATCTCCCGAGCCCGGCCAATCCGCCGAAAGGATGCCATTTCCATCCTCGCTGCAAGGATGTCATGGATATTTGCAGGACGCAGGCGCCCGAGTGGAAAGAGGTTGAGCCTGGTCGATTCGCGGCGTGCCATTTGTATGATTGAAGTTCAGGGAGGTGCAGTATGGCTAACATGATGGCTGATTCGCCGACGCCAGAACTGAAACAGCGGCTGGCGCATCCGCCGACCAAAGTACAGAGTAAGTTTGTGCGCGTGCTGAGGGCGTATCCGCTGGTGTTTGTCGGCGGGTTGATGGTGCTTGCGCTGATCTTCGTCGCTGTGTTCGCGGGCAAACTGGCGACCTTCAACCCCGACTTTCAGTTTGCCAACGGTCTTGCGCCAGACGGGGCGCCGCTGGCTCCGAACCATACGTTTATCATGGGTACGGATGATCTGGGCCGCGATGTGTACAGCCGCCTGCTGTACGGCGCGCGCGTGTCGCTCGAAGTCGGTGTGTTTGCCAGTCTCATCAGTCTGTTTATCGGTACGACGCTGGGGATTTTATCAGGGTATTACGGCGGGTTTCTGGACAGCATCATCATGCGGATTACCGACATCATGCTGGCGTTTCCTTTCATTCTGTTTGTAGTGGCTCTGGTTGCTGTGCTGACGCCGTCGATCAGCAATATATTCATCGCCATCGGCGTACTCGGCTGGGCGGTCATGGCGCGGATTGTGCGCGCGGAGGTCATGAAGGTCAAAGAGTTTGAGTACGTTCAGGCGGCGCGGGCGCTCGGAAGCAGACAGTGGCGGATTCTCTTCCGGATTAT
>JAKADD010000106.1 GCA_021820825.1 Bacillota bacterium | reverse complement strand
GGATCAGTATGTTCTCGCGCAAACAGCCAAGGAACGGCCAAGAGTGTGCTTTATTCCGACGGCCAGCGGTGATGATGAAGGCTACGTCGAGCGATTTTATGAGAGTTTTCGGCAGCATGACTGCGAGGCGGTCCATTTGCCTCTGTTCAAGGCGCGCATCACGGATCTTGAATCGTTTGTACTCGCTCAGGATGTAATCTATGTCGGCGGCGGCAATACGCGCAATCTGCTCACTTTATGGCGGGAGTGGGGTCTGGACGCAATCCTTCGCACGGCGTGGCAGCGCGGCGTCGTTCTGGCGGGCGTGAGTGCAGGCGCCATTTGCTGGTTTGCAGAGGGATTGACTGATTCATTCAATATCGATGCGCCGCCGCGGCCCCTCAACTGTCTTGGCCTGCTCCCCGGCAGTTGTTGCCCTCACTATGACGGAGAGGCGGCCAGGCGGCCAACGTATCAGCAACTTGTGGCGTCAGGCCAACTGGCAGAGGGTCTGGCTCTGGATGACGGAGCGGCCGTGCACATCGTGGACACGGATCTCCGCGCGGCCGTCGCTTCACGACCTGCAGCGCGGGTGTATCGCGTACAGTCGGCGGCGGGCGTTGCGACGGAGACAGTGCTTGACACTGTGTTTTTGGGACGACCCTGAGCCGAACTGCTGTGTTTGTCGTATACTGATGACGTGGAATGTACAGGCTGTAACCTGGAGGAATGTCAGTTTGACAACAATGAAGCAGGCTCCTTATGGATCTTGGGAATCACCCATCACGACTGACCTGATTGTGGCGGGAACGGTGGGGTTGCAGGAGACCTCATGCGATGGCGCCGACACCTACTGGATTGAGAGCAGACCCACCGAAGGCGGCCGTTCTGTATTGGTAAGACGGGATCAAAATGGTCGCATTGCCGATGTGACGCCCGCCCCTTTCAATGTTAGGACGCGCGTTCATGAATACGGCGGCGGAGCGTATACTGTAGCGGATCGCGTTGCCTACTGTTCCAATTTTGATGATAATTTTGTGTACCGCCATGAAGACGGCAAAACAGCAACCGCAATCACGACTGACAGTGCGCTTCGCTATGCAGATTTTGCGTTTGATCGCAGGCGAAACCGCATCATCTGTGTCCAGGAGGATCACAGGGGTGCAGGAGAGGCGGTTAACTCGCTCGTCAGCCTGTCCGCGAATGGGCAACTGGAATCCAGTATACTGGTTTCTGGCAACGATTTTTACTCATCGCCGAGTGTGAGTCCGGATGGTCTGCAACTGGCGTGGCTGACGTGGAACCATCCCAATATGCCATGGGATGGAACTGAGTTGTGGATAGCGGATGTGGCGGAAACGGGAACGCTCAGCAATCAGCGCCTGATTGCAGGCGGTCCAGAGGAGTCCATTTTTCAGCCGCAGTGGTCGCCGGACGGTGTGCTTTATTTCGTGTCTGACCGCTCGAACTGGTGGAATATCTATCGCTATGCTGACGGTCGCGTCGCCTGCGTGCTCGAAAAAGAAGCTGAATTCGGCTTGCCCCAATGGGTGTTTGGCATGTCTACGTACACATTTACAGGGCCCTCCGAAATCGTGTGCGTCTACAATATGAAAGGCGTCTGGCACTTGGGCGAGGTTGATGTGAATGCTGGAGCATTGCGGCGCGTGGAGACGCTGTATACTCAGATGTCGGGGCTGTGCGCGTCCGGCGGTTCGGCGGTGTTAACGGCGGGCTCGCCTACGCATGCGGGGTCAGTGGTGCGCTTCCATCCCGGTGGCGAAGAATTCGAGATTCTGCGCAAATCGAGCGACATCGTCATTGATGAAGAGTATCTGTCCTTGCCGGAAGCTGTCGAATTTCCTACGGAAGGTGGAATGACAGCGCACGGATTCTTTTATGCGCCTAGAAATCACGATTATGACGCGGCTCCATCGGACAGGCCGCCGCTTGTGGTATTCACCCATGGGGGACCAACTGCCGCAACTTCCACCACGATGAACTTATCCATCCAGTACTGGACGAGTCGCGGATTTGCCGTATTTGATGTGAATTACGGCGGGAGTACGGGGTATGGACGCGCCTATCGACAGCGCTTGAACGGCAACTGGGGTCTCGTCGATGTCTCCGACTGCACCAATGGGGCGCTGTATCTGGTTGAACGCGGAGATGTGCGCGCTGACCAGTTGGCTATTCGCGGCGGCAGCGCCGGCGGTTACACGACACTCGCGGTACTCACATTTCGCGATGCATTCGCAGCGGGAGCCAGTTACTTTGGCGTCAGTGACATCGAACTGCTCGCCAAGGAAACGCACAAGTTCGAATCGCGCTATATGGACAGTATGGTGGGTCCGTATCCGGAAGCGCGCGACCTGTATACAGAGCGTTCGCCGCTGCATTTTACAGAGCGACTGTCCTGCCCAGTGATTTTCTTCCAGGGGCTTGATGATAAAATTGTTCTTCCCAATCAGGCTGAAATGATGGTGCAAGCGCTGCGCGAAAAGGGCGTGCCAGTGGCGTATGTGCCATTTGCAGGGGAGGGGCATGGCTTTCGCCAGGCGCAAAATATCAAGCGGTCGCTGGAGGCTGAGCTTTATTTTTATGCACGCATATTTGGGATTGAACTGGCGGATCGCGTTGAGCCTGTGCAAATCGACAATCTGGCCTGATTGGTCAGACCACCACTGACGCGTGTTGAGTGCAGAAACGCGAGTACACATGCGCTGCGGCCTTTTCCGACGCAGACGTTTCGGCGTGCAGCGCATGGCAAGGGGGATGGAGACTCCATGAATCGACAGCGAAATCTCGCGCTTCTGACGATTGTGATCCTTGTGGCCGTTGTCAGCTATATGTTTGGCGCGCGACAACACTCAAGCGCACAGGGCGCCAAAACCACCGCAGGCCAGGCGCAAAATCAGTCTGCCGCATTGCCGCTGGCGGGTCACCTGGCGCCCAATTTTACCCTGACCGATTTGCAGGGGCGGGCGATCACCCTCTCCTCTTTGCGCGGTCGGCCTGTGTTTATCAATTTTTTCGCTTCCTGGTGTCCACCTTGTAAACTGGAGACGCCGGATCTTGTCAAGATGTATCATAAGTATGGAAAAACCGTACAGTTTATCGGCCTCAATATGACCCCTGGCGACACATTGGCCGGAGTGCAGAATTATGTGCGCGTGTTCGGAGTTCCTTACCCAGTTCTGCTTGACAGCAATGGAACCGTAGAGTCGGCCTATGGCGTCATCGATATACCGACCAGCTTTTTCATCAATTCTCAGGGAGTGATCGTGAGTCGGGTGGTCGGGTTGATGTCGCAAAGCGAGATGCAGGCCAAAATTGCAGGGTTGCTGCGTTCGCGCTGAGTTCGGCAGGCGCAAGTCATGGGCAGGAGGGAACTGGCGAATGGGCACCGCGCCAACGATATGGCTGGCTTTTTTGGCGGGACTTGTGTCTTTTGTGTCGCCTTGCACGATTCCGCTGTATCCCTCCTACATTTCCTATATTTCTGGCGTCTCGTATGACGCCAGAGCGGATGGCGCGAGTGCCTCGATTCGGCGCAGGGCGCTCGCTCACGCCGTGTTTTTTGTGCTGGGTTTTTCCGTAATATTTGTGGCGCTCGGGGCGTCGGCCAATCTGGTCGGCATCCTGTTTGCACAGTACAGAACCATCGTGAGTGACATTGGCGGCGTGATCGTCATCGTGATGGGCCTAGTCCTTGTGGGGGCGATCAGATGGGACTGGCTTATGCGCGAAGTAAAGTGGCGCAGCAAGGCTAAACCGGTCGGCTATCTCGGCGCGTTTGTCGTGGGAATCAGCTTTGCGGCCGGCTGGACACCCTGTGTTGGACCCATCCTCGCAGCGGTGATCGCGATTGCGGCGACGGGTGAGGTGAACGGCATGGTGCTGATGCTCGTATACGCGATTGGGTTTGCCCTGCCGTTTTTGATTCTCGCCTATACACTCGGCTCGCTGCGCTGGTTGAGTCGCTACAGTGCAGCCATCAGCCGCGCCGGCGGCGCCGTACTCGTTCTGATGGGCGTTCTGCTGTTGACGGGCAGGCTGGAGGCGCTTACGGCCTGGCTCATCCGGATCTATGGCGGCAACGGCGGTCTGTAGGGCAACGGAGATGTACTCGCCCGGCGCTGTGAATGTGCTAAAGTAAGAGCATCAACAGGAACGGGATGTGTGTGACAGATGCGTGTTGCGGTGACGGGAATTTCCGGACAGTTGGGCCATGACCTGGTGCAAACGGCAAAACGATCGCCCATGGCGGAGAAGCTGGAGGTGATCGCGCTTGACCGCGCGGCCCTGGATGTTCGTCGCGCGCGGGATGTCAGGAGCGTACTTGAGACTGTGCGGCCCACCGCCGTGATCCATGCCGGTGCGTATACAAAGGTTGACTTGGCGGAGGGTGAGGGTCGTCTGGACGCATATGCGGTCAATGCGTTTGGCGCGCAACACCTTGCGCAGGCATGCGGCAGTCTGGGAATCACTCTGGTGTATGTCAGCACCGATTATGTGTTTGACGGAAAAAAACGGACACCCTATACAGAGTTTGACGTTGTGAACCCTATCAACGAATACGGCAGATCCAAATGGGCTGGAGAAGAGTTTGTGCGGCGGCACTCGCCGCGACATTTTATCGTGCGCACATCCTGGGTGTACGGTGAGAACACCGCGTCAGGCGGCGGCAACTTTGTAAAGACGATGATGCGCCTCGCCCGCCGGCAAATGGACGAGCGTCCGGAGGGGTTTGCTGAAGTGGCTGTGGTATCGGACCAGGTCGGGTGTCCGACCTGGTCCCGCGATCTTGCAGAGGGTATCTGGAACTTGCTGTTGGCGAATTCGCAAGGATTGGATACCTTTGGCACCTATCATATGGCTGGTTCCGGAGCATGTTCATGGCACGATTTTGCCTCCGCCATTTTCCAGGAAGCCGGTTTCGCAGACAGAGTGACTGTCAGAGCGATCCCCGCCAGTGAGTATCCACTACCTGCCAGACGGCCCGAGTACTCCGTGCTGGAACCCCTTGCACTGCGGGTGCAGGGGCTGCCAATCCTGCGCGACTGGCGAGCAGCTCTGAGCGAATCTATGAACGTAATCATGACGAGTCTATGATCGTCATTATAAAGGGGGAAAAAACTCGCCCAGCCGAGGTCATATGCTGTGCCGTGGCGAGTTCGGCGCAGCTGTGTCTGAGCAGCGGCACAGCATATGACCTCGACGAAGCAGGAAAGGCATTTTTCTGGACAGTCAATGAATCTCGTATAACTGCAGTGTTCTGAAGTAGTGTTTGTGGGTGGAGGTGCTGGCGTGAAGCTGGTTCTATTATCGGGTGGTTCGGGCAAACGACTCTGGCCCATGTCCAATGACAGTCGATCGAAACAGTTTCTGAAGGTGCTGACGGACGACCGCGGTCAGGCTGTTTCAATGTTGCAACGCGTATGGGCGCAGCTTGAGAAGACTTCCCTGGCGGAGCATGCCTATATTTGCGCTTCCAAGGCTCAGATTGAAATGATCGTGTCCCAGGTGGGAAACGCGCCCGTCATCGTGGAACCGGAACGGCGCGACACGTTCGCGGCTATTGCGGTGGCCACCATGCATCTGATCGATATTGAAGGGGTGTCTCCTGACGAAATCGTCGCGGTGCTGCCAGTGGACCCCTATGTGGACGACGCGTATTTTTCCGCCGTCATCAGTCTGGAGCACGATTTGCATGCATCGGGCGCCGACCTGGCGCTGCTCGGAGTGAGACCGACAGAACCGACCAGTAAGTTTGGCTATATTTGTGTATCGGATGCGCAGACGGATGTGAGCGGGAGACAGAACGGATATGCGAAGGTGACCTGTTTCGTCGAAAAACCCCCGCGCGAACAGGCGGAAGAGATGATCGCTCAGGGCGCCCTGTGGAACTGCGGCGTGTTCTGTTTTCGTCTGGGGTATCTGAGCGAGTTGCTGCGTGCCTATGCTTTCGGTTCGTCGCATGCGGAACTTGTCGATCACTTTGCGGAACTGCCCAAACGCAGTTTCGATTATGAAGTAGTGGAGAAAGCCGAATCTGTTATTGTGAAGGCGTATGAAGGCACCTGGAAGGATCTTGGCACCTGGAATGCCCTGTCTGAGGAAATGACCGATGAGTTTATTGGTCAGGGAATCGCGGTGCAGTGTGAAAACACGCATGTCGTGAACGAACTTGGAATCCCGCTGGTTGCCATGGGCATGAACGGCGCTGTTGTTGTGGCAACGCCGGATGGCATTCTGGTGGCGAACAAAGAACACAGCAGCGCCATCAAGGGAGTTGTCGAATCGTTCAGCGGCAGGCCCATGTATGAAGAGCGGCGTTGGGGTTCCTACCGTGTGCTGGACTACATGAAGATGGCAGACGGAATCGAAGCGATCACAAAGATGATCGAACTGATACCCGGATGTAATATCAGTTATCATAAACACATGCAGCGTACGGAGATCTGGACGATTATTCAGGGCGCGGGCGAGCTTGTGCTCGATACGCGAATTATTCGTGTGGCGCCGGGTGATGTGGTGCGGGTGTTTCCTGAACAGTGGCATGCGATTCGGGCGCTTGACAAGCTGCAGTTCATCGAGGTTCAGCGCAGCATGGAGCTGGTTGAGGAAGATATTGCGCGGCGCTTCATGGACTGGAACGACATTGTCGAATATTGCGCCGCTCTGACTATCTGAAGAAGTCCACGAATGGTCCGCTGGATCAGGAAATAGGCGGTTGGCGCCGCAACAAAGGAGAAGAGATGAGCCTGTGAGAACAATCCACCCTGTTTTTAAGCCGCGTGTGTGGGGCGGTTCGTATATCAGTGAGCATTTTGCCGCTGCGCCTGCCGGAATTGCGC
This sequence comes from Bacillota bacterium, assembly GCA_021820825.1. The sequence goes on along the minus strand of JAKADD010000106.1, from coordinate 1,023 downwards.
TTGGCGAGGCGTGGCTGCTGTCCGGACATCCGGCGGGAGAGACGCGCGACGAGCAGGACCGGCCGCTGCCGACTGTGTCTCGCAGCGATCGCTGGTTTCCCGTGCTGATCAAACTGTTGCATGCCAATGCAGATCTGTCAGTCCAGGTGCATCCAAATGACGATCAGGCAAGGGCCGTTGGCGACCTGGGCAAGACGGAGGGCTGGCTGATCCTGCAGGCGCAACCGGGATCCCGCATCTGCTATGGGCATAGTCTCGAGTCGGCAGAGGAACTCAGACAGGTTCTGCTGGAAGGGCGCCTGAACGAATACCTGCGCTATGTCGAAGTAAAACCGGGCGACTACTTCCCGGTGCCGCCTGGCACTGTGCACGCTCTGGGCGCAGGCATCGTGGCGCTTGAAGTGCAACAGGCGTCGGATACGACGTATCGGCTGTACGATTATGGCAGGTTGGAAAATGGCAAACCGCGGGCATTGCATATCGAAGAGGGCATCGCCGTAATGGCGTTTCCACAGCCGGAGTTGCCAGCATTGCGTTCCCAAACGGGCGGATTTTTCGCCGCTGCTTCCGGAATGGATTATGGAGCAATCCTCAGAGACCGGCGTAACGATGACGCCATGACCGTCTATGACGACAATCCATTCTTCGGATTTGCCACGCTCACCGTGAAGGACCGCTGGCAGAGCACGGATTGGCGAAGGAACTCGTCCGCCGTGTTCTGTGTCATAGCCTTGGATGGAGATGTCAAACCTCGCGGTTTGGCGCGGAATTCGCAATCCTACGACACATGGCTGTTTGAACCGGGAGAAGAGATACTGCTCGCGGGGTCTGGCCGTGTGGCGCTGATCCGCATTCCCCTCTGAACGGAGTCTTTGCCAGAGGCGTGTTACTTTGCGGTGTCTCTGTGTTCTGGCGCTGGATCATCGCAACAGAGGATCGAACCGCCATGCGGATGCTCTGCATCCTCTACCTGGACGGTTACATGCCCGATGCCGAGGTGCACCAACCTGTGTTCCATTTCAC
>JAKADD010000105.1 GCA_021820825.1 Bacillota bacterium | reverse complement strand
GACGATAGGATCGTGCAGGAGCCGTGCCCACATAGCCGTCCAGTCCATGATTGCGATCGGGAAATTTGCCCTGCCAGATGTTGCAGCGGTATTCTCCGTCCGGTTTCAATTCGTCTCCCCAGGGATAGAGCTTCTGTTCCAGTCCGCCGCGCGCGGCAAACTCCCACTCCGCCTCAGTCGGCAAACGCTTGCCCGCCCACCTTGCATACGCCAGCGCATCGCGCCACGACACATGGACCACAGGGTGATCCATCCGCTCATCGATATGCGAATCGGGGCCTTCCGGCTGACGCCAGTCCGCGCCTGAAACCGCCCACCACCAGGGCGTGGTCTGCACAACCTGCGTCACCGTCTTCGCTGTAGCCTCAGAGACAAACTGATAGAAGACAAACGACCACCCAAACCGCTCCGCCTCTGTCTGATACCCCGTTTCATCCACAAAGAGCTGAAAGTCCGCATTGGTGACCGTGCACACATCAATATAGAAGGGGTCGACGCGCACCGTGCGCACAGGACCTTCGCCATCCGTCGGAAATCCCTGCAACGCTGCGGTTCCCATCTGAAATGTTCCTCCAGGCAGATGGATCATCCCATCAAGAGAAGACGGATGGTCAATCTTCGCACCCTCGTCCATGCCAGTCGGCGAGACAGAGTCAGAACTGTCCGCGCCAGGTCCAGTTTCCCGAGTTGCCATGCAACAGCGTTTTCCCGTCACTTCGTTCACAGTTTCTCACCTCTCGCTCCCTAAATCCAGCGACAATCACATTCTGCCGTTGCTACCTGTCACACGAGATCGCTCCATGCTCCGTCCACGTCCGCCGCCTTAACTGGGGCGGCGCGCAATGCGCCTGTCTGTTCCCACCATGCGGACACCTGGGATCGGAGCCGCTCTTTGATCGCGCCCACAGCCGGGTCTGCAGCGACATTCACGAGTTCATCCGGATCCCGTACAAGATCGTACATCTCCTCCAGATCCTCCTGGTAATAATAGACGTATTTCCAGGCAACCGTCTGGATTCCATGAAATGGATGAAAACCCCAATACGCTTTATAGTGCTCAAAAAATACGTGCTCTTCGTCCAATGGCAACTCGCCCGGCTGCAACTCCCTTGGCGGCAACCCGCTTGATGGCAACCCGCTTGGCGACGGTTCACCTGATTGCAGATCCTGCTGGAACACATCCGGCAGCACCCCTCCGGCAAAATCCTCCGGCACAGATAATGCCGCCAGGCGCAGTAAGGTGCCCGGTACGGCGGCGCTCGATACGAGTCGATCGGAGACGCGCCCCCCCTTTTTGTCTGCTGGATCAACCACGATCAGCGGCACATTATAGAGTTCGCGGTATGGCACGACCCCTTTTAGGCGCAATCGATGCGCGCCTTGCAGATCCCCGTGGTCGGACGAAAAGACGATCGCTGTCTCCTGCAAGATCCCTTTGTTATCGAGTTCAGCCATCACACGACCGATATTCCAGTCGAGATTGCTCACCATCGTGCGGTATTTCTGGGCGTCGATCCGCACCTGTTCTTCTGTCAGACGGCATTCTGGGCTGTCAGCGCGCTTCCTTTGAAACATAGGCTTGGTGCAAAGATCATCGGCATAGAAGCTGTGCGGAACGGGCATGTCTTTGCGGGGGTACAGATGCCGGAACGCTTCAATCAACTCAAACTGAATATTTCCGGGATGAGGACTGTAATAAGACAGCGCCATAAAAAACGGACGTTCTCCGGAGTCGCGGATGTAATGGATGGCCTGCGCCGTCGCTTCTGCGTCACGGGCGCTCCACCGTTCAGGATGTGCCGTATCCGCAGAACCCGGAGCAATCCCATCCGTCCGGTACGCTGTGACCTGATAGCCACACTGGGTCGGCGGCGTGAACAGATGCCATTTTCCGAAGTGCGCCGTATCGTATCCCGCGTCGGCAAATACCTTGGCTACCAGCGGCAGGTCCGGCCGAATGGCGTGGCCGATCTGATTCACTCCAACCTCGTGCGGATAGCGGCCCGTCTCCCAACTCGCTCGCGCGGGCGTACACTGCGCAGCCGTGGTCACGGCGTGGGTGAACCGGACACCGCGATTCGCCAGCGCATCCAGATGCGGCGTCACATACGACGGGTCTGCACAACCCAAGGCGCCCGCCTGTTGCTGATCTGAGGTGATGAAGAGCACATGGCGCGGTTTCATCAATCCATCCTCCAGTCCATCTCTTTCAAGGGTTGACAGCAGCGCTTGTACTTGTGCCCGCTGCCGCAGGGACAAAGATCGTTTCTGCCCACATCCCGCACCCTGCCGCTTTGTTCCTCGAAGAGACGCTTGCGCAGCCGCAGAGCCAACCGCTGCATGCGCTCCTCTGCATACGAGTAGAAGCGTTGATACGCCGCGCAAAAATAGTCCGGCGCCACTTCCCCGCCCTCGCCGTATACGCGGTTGCGCGGACAGCCCCCGTGACAGACGCTCTTCCACTGGCACGACTGACACGACTCAGGGAGTGTCGGCTTCAGAGTCGCAAAACGGCGCATCGCAGGACTTGCGAGCAGTTCTGCGATGGACTGTTCCCCCACATTTCCCAGTCGCCAATCCGCATCCATAAAAAAATCACACGGATAGGCGTCGCCGTTTTGCTCTAGGACCAGCGTTTGCCCACAGGTCTTCGACAGCACGCAAAATCCCGGATCGCGGTTCATGTACAGAGACAGGACACTGTCAAACATGCGGATTGAGAAACGCGGGTACTCCTCGTCGTACCAATATTCAAACGCCTCGCACAGAAAATCCCCGTACTCGTCGGGCGTGATCTCGTAGGACCCACTCTGCTGGACATCCTGTGCAGAAAAGGCCATGGAGGGGATGAATTGAACCCACCGGAAGTCATTGTCACGATAAAAATCCATCAATTCGCGTACGCGCCGCACGTTGCCGGGATGGATGACGGTGAGAACGTTATACTCCACCTGGCGCCGATTGAGATGGGCGACGCCGCGCATGACGCGATCAAACGAGCCAGCCCCCGAGTGCGTCACGCGCCTTGCATCGTGAATGGATTTTGGACCGTCAATGCTCACACCAACCAGAAAGTTGTACTGTTTAAAAAACAGCGCCCACTCCTCGGTGATCAGCGTGCCGTTGGTCTGCACCGCATTGCCGATGGACATGCCGGGCGGCGCGTACTGAGCCTGCAGGGCGACCACCTCTTCAAAAAATGGCAAACCAGCCAAAAGGGGCTCTCCCCCTTGCCAGGCAAAGGAGGCGGACCCATCGGACAGATTCATATAGTCGCGGATGAAGCTTTCGAGCACGCGCGGTTCGATTCGCAAAATCTCGTTCGGCTGACCGCCGCAATGGCTGTAGTAGCAGTAATCGCAGGCCAGATTGCAGGCTTCGGAAACCGTCTTCCACATGACGCCAATCGCCATGAGTGAATCCTCCCTTCACTTACGCCAAGTCCACGTGGATGGAGAAAGCGGCCTCAAATTCGGCGCCCGGCGCCAGTCGCTGTGACGCAGCGCGGTCAAATTCTCCGGCCGATCCGGTCCACGGCTCTACACAGACAAACGCTTTGTCTGCCAGCGCCCACAGAACCAAAGTGCCTAGACCCGCTCCGAGTTGCAGTCGAATGGTTCGCCCATCGATCTGCAGCGTAACATCCGGAGCGCGAACGTGCGGCACACAAAGATTGGTCACGGAACCGCCAGGCCAGTGCGCCAGGTTGAGCGGTAACGGTTCCGGGCGCCGAATGTTCGCGACAGTGTCCACATATTCGTCCGTCTCTGCATGGCAACTCACAGTCGTTTTATCGGCAACCAAAAAATAGGGATGAAAGCCGATTTGAAACGGCAGTGGATGATCGGACAGATTCTGGAGCTGAGCCTCAACACTCAGCGTCCGCGCCGCCAGCGTATAGGTCACCTGCAACTGAAAGTCATACGGGAAAAATCGCCTTGTTTCGGCGCTGTCATTCAGTTGCAGCGTCACTGCCGAGGTGCGGGCGGCGCGCGCAGCGGGTTGCCCTGCGCCGACAGTCCACGGCAAATCGCGCGCAAACCCGTGCTGCGACATGGCAGCGAGCCCGTCAACACCCGCAAATCGGCCTGTGCGGACAGGTCCGCACACAGGAAACAAGATCGGCATGCCGCCGCGAATTACCGGAGAATCAAGCCCCATGTCTTCGTCCATATAAAAAACAGGCGTTCCACCCACAACAAAATTTGCGACAATGGCTCCTCGTTCCGGCGCGATGTCGATATACGTTCCCGGATCATCCACTGCCGTCAATCGTATCATATATTCACTCCCAGGTATCCTGACTTACAGGGCCAGCCAGTTTCTATAAGACTCCGGGGAGTCGATAACGACGAGAAACTCTTTCATCCGTTCACGCAAGCGAGCGCATTGCCGGGGATTCTCCGCAGCTACGTTTTGCGCCTGTTCCGGATCCGCAATGTGATGATACAACTCCTCCTCAACCTCGGATGTTACTCCTTCTACGCTGCCGCGAAACAGGTATTTTCCATCCTGCCACGAGGCCAGATTGCGCCGCGTCTGCTCAAGCTTGATCATGCGGTTGTCCAAAATCTCACGCGGCCAGTAATTGTCCGCAAAATGAGAGAGCGTATGCCAATACAGAGGAGCATCCCCGGATTTCACGCGTCGAACGTACGTCCACTCCCCGTCTGTCGCGTGGATTGCTTCCCCAAATCGCCCGAAACAGATAACGTCGCGCGCCTCCGGATCTTCGCCTGCTTCCGTAATGGCCGGCAGCAGACTGTGACCGTGGATCTCCCCGCGCTCGTAGGATGCTCCCATCGCGTCTAAAATTGTCGGATACAAGTCGTATAACTGCGCGAACGTGCGCACACGGCGTCCCGGAGCCTGCTGCTGCGGATGATAGACGATCAGGGGCGTATGCGCGATCTGCTCGTACAGAGTCGGTGCGTGTTTGCCCAAAAAATTATGCTCGCCAAAGAGGAAGCCGTGATCCGTGGTTAAAATGATCATCGTATTCTCCAGAAGCCCTTTCTCCTCAAGCTTGTCGACAAACTTGCCGAACCACTTGTCTGCCAGCGTGATCTCCCCGCGATACCGAGCGTGAATGTTGTTCAATTCCGCTTCCGTATAGCGGTCGGCTGGTCCGTACGGCGGCCAGATGTACGCCTCCCCCTGATAGTCGGGATCATACATGCGCCAGTATTCCTCCGGAGTATCCCAGGGTTCGTGTGGATCAAAACTGTCCACCATGAGAAAGAAATTCTCATGGTGGTGATTGCGTTCGACCCAATCGATGCAACTCTGAAAGACGCGCGGCGCGAAATAATCCTCTTCCCGTTCCACGTCCGCCGTGTTCCGATAGTAGATATCGTAAATCGGCATGATCTTGGAACGATCCTGCGGCCACGGCACGTCGACGTCCGCGTCTGTGCGCCAACTGTCTGACTCCTGTCCGCGAATAAACTCCACACCGTTGAAGTTTAGATGATAATTTCCTGATCCCCATTGCCACAAATGATAGTGATCTGTGATCAATTGGGTTACGTATCCCTGTTCGCGCGCCGCGAACACGATGTCCCTGCGGTCGTATTCCAGCGGCGACCATCCCCGCCACGGGAAATTGCAGCGGCCCGTCCACAGATCCTGTCGCGCAGGCATGCACGGGTAGGAACCCAGATAGGACTGTTCAAACACTGTCGCGCGCTCGGCAAACGCATTGATTGCAGGGGTGCGGGCCATTGCCATTCCCTGTCCATAAACGCCCAGATGGTCTCTGCGCAGCGTATCCATCAGCACCATGACGACATTCACGTTCGCACACCCCTTTTTGGACTTTGCATTCTGACTCTGCTACTTCACGTCAGACGACTCGGCGTTCCCGGATGAAGTTACATCCCACTTCATTCCATTTTCCCAATATTTCTCGATCGTTTCAAGCGGCCTGTTCCGCGTTTCCGGCGCCATACGCCAGATGAAAACCAGAGCAGCCACGATAAACGCCGTGAAGAGCCAGAATGTGTTCGCTGCTCCGACAGCCGCCACCACCGAGAGAAACGAAATCGTCACGGCGAAGTTCGCCACCCAGTTTGCGAAGCGTCCAACCGCCTGGCCGCGAGCACGCAATCGAGTGGGGAAAATCTCTGGAAGAAGCACCCACCCCATCAGGCCCATTCCAAACGAAAAAGCGATGTGGTAAAGCGTCACGCTGCCGATCGTCAGGTACGCCATTCCAGGAGACTGCGGTCCAATGCGAAAGGCGAGACCCAGGAGAAACATGGCAAGACCCATCCCGGTCAAACTCGAAAACATGAGTGGTCGCCGCCCCCATCGGTCAACCAGGGCGATTCCCAGCACCGTGGCAAGGATTGTAATCAACCCAATCACAGCCGTGATCAAGATCGAATCGGAACGCGGAAAACCCGCGAACCGAAACACGGTGGGGCTGTAATACGTGACAGTGTTGATCCCGCTGAACTGCTGAAAAATGGAGAACCCGATCCCAAACACGACTGCCATGCGGATCTTGGGATTAAGAAGATCGCGATACGATCCGTGATCGAGTGTTTCGGTGGCCGCCAGTTCATTTTGAATGCGCGTTGTTTCGCGAGCGACCTCATCAGCGTTGTTGAAGCGCGCCAAAGCGGCCTGCGCCTGCGTGTTCAGACCGTGCATGAAATACCACCGCGGCGTATCCGGAAGCCTCAGGAACAGCAAAAACAGCAGTACTGCCGGGATCGCCGCGACCATAAACATGCTGTGCCAATCACCGGATTTGGAGAAGAAATAGTCGCCCCAGTAGGAACTGGTCAGTCCGACCGCAACCGCCAATTGAAACGTTGCGCTGGCGCCGCCGCGTGAAGCCGTGCGCGACGCTTCGCTGATGTACATCGGCGCGGACACCACAATCAACCCCACCGCGATGCCGACAAGAAACCGCGACAGAATAAACACGGCATACGTCGGCGAGAAGCCGGCCATCACGGCGAACACCGCCGCTCCGGCGCTGGCGATCAGCAAGGTTGTCCTGCGTCCAACCCCGTCCGCGAGCTGACGGGCAATCAGGCTCCCCGCCATCGCCCCGATAATGATGACGCTGACCATCGCCTCGCGTCCAAAGGGGGTCAGGTGAAATGCTGTCTTTAAGAAGAGCAGCGCACCGGACATGGCTCCTGAATCGTAACCGAAGACCAGGCCACCGAGCGACGCTATGAGTGCCGTGGATATTTGAACCCGACGTCCGACTTCTGACGGCAATGTGTCCATCCCCTTTCGTTATCCGTAAATAAGCGCTGAACTGCGGAAAAGAAAACGCTTACCAGATGGGTGCAAGTAGAATGAACATATAATAATCCATTGGATTTCTAATTGTCAATGCGGAAATTTTAGCAGTTATAAAGACAACTACATTTTGAGCAGCGTTGAAGGTTTGCACCAGAGCGCTTCATGAAACACTGTTGACGCGGCCCCGATGGCTCCGGCATAGATGTCGATCTCCGATTTCAGCACCTCAACCGCGAGTCCTCTTGCACTGATTTTGTAAGTCAGATGAGGCTGTAACAGCGCAAACAACATGTTTGCATTCGGACCGCCGACTATGCACGCCGGAGCGTCGAACAACATCAGGGCGTTAACCATCCCATCAGACAGCGCCATGACCCCGTCGTTCAAAGCCCGACTGGCGCCCGTATTTCCGTTTCGCGACATCTGAACGACAGACTCCAGCGGTACATCCCGGTGAAGATCCAGCGATTGTTTGATGGCGTTCGCGCTGCCATACTGATCCAGACAACCCCTCATTCCGCAATAACACTGCCTTCCGTCAGGCATATATTGCGTGTGGCCGAGTTCAACAGCCCGCCCGCTCACCCCTGCGTAACTGTCACCGTCCAGAATCATGCCGCCGCCTACATACTCGCCGAGATATACATACAGAAATGT
>JAKADD010000104.1 GCA_021820825.1 Bacillota bacterium | reverse complement strand
AAATTTAAACCCTGCATTAACCGAGTATTGACGCGCGCGGAGTCTGCCGTTCCACAAAATCCCGCCAGACTTCGGTCGCCGACCTCAGTTCCACATCCTGTTTCTGAAGATCTTCGCGTCGTTTTTCGTAGGCGTTCTCCCATATGGTCTCAAGACGCACATCCTTTAGCGCGTGTTGGACTCTCATCGACAATTCGCGATCTTCTTCACCCAGGAGGTCAGTCTCAACAAGATGCGGCGCATCACGCGTTTCACCGAGTCTAGTCGCGCCGATGCGGCCAGCCCGTTCAAGGCGCCTGCCAATGGAGAAGATCAGATCGGTCATCTCCCACGCCCGGTTGGCCGCAGTCTCGCGCTGATTCCAGCAATATTCCTCAAACGTTTGCTCCAGGGTTGTGTTTATATAGGTGCGTTCCGCGGTAAAGAGCATCTCGCCGAACTGCCAGAGCGGAAACTGTTCAGCGATCTCTTCGATCGACGCCACGGCAAAGGCGGCGTGGCGCGCCAGGTAGAGGCGCAGTTCGCGGATTGGATGATCGGGGTATGCCACTGCATGCAGCAGGTAGTAGGCAAGCATCTGATCGCAGGCGCCCTCTTCAGCAACGTGCCGGACGGGTTTGATTTCAATCAGCCTGTCGCCGAGACGAATGTCAATTGCAGCGTCAGGGTAACCAAACGCAGCCCCCAAGGGCAACCGTTCATGCACTCCAACGTCGGCGCCAACTCCCCAGTCGTTCTCCAGAACTCCCTCGATCATATGTCCCAGATCGACTGCAATGCGATCGTATGTATCCTCAAAAAACTCCGTCCGCAGCAACGGCTTGGCCTGGTAGAAAGCGTCCAGAGCCGCCAGCCGGGCGCAATCCCGGACAATCTCAGCCCGGTCGTCGCCGCTTATATAGTCGAATCGGCGTCGCAGCACCTCGGAAAGCTGTGTAACGACATAGCCATTGATCTCGTCATCCGCCCTGATTCCATCGGGAAAATGCGCACTCACACCATCGGCGCCATCGTCACCAGCTTCGTACAGCGCTTTGTAACGGTCCAGTTCATCAGAATACCGTTCAAAGCAAAAAGGCAGTGAACGGACAATGAGGCCGTCGGGATCGCCTGGATAAGGCGCTTGCCGGCGTTCCATAAAAGGAAGCCTGCGCTCTACCAGTACGCCAGCCTGCCGTTGCACATGCGCATACAGCCAGTATTTGAACGCCTCTCCGCTGACCGGCGATTCGCGCGCACCCAGCAGGCCATTGACCTTGTAGCGTTGATGGGCAGCCCAGTGAACGGGTTCTCCATCCAGGGTCCGAAAGAACCCCACCAACGACGGCAACTGTCGACGCGCTTTCTTGAATTCGCTGCGGTGCGCAATGCGAGTCAGCGCCATGCCACACACCCACCTCTTTCGTCTTTGCAAGCGGAGTTGCAAAACCGTCAGTCATCGCGCCACACGAAGTCGCCAGCCTCACGAACAGCCACGAACAGTCGCCAGTCGCCAGCCGCATGATCAGTCACCGTGTCGCATGAGAGGAAACAGCAATACATCCCGAATGGACGGCTGATCGGTCAAAAGCATCACCAGGCGATCGATTCCGATGCCCAGGCCTCCTGTCGGAGGCATCCCGTATTCCAGCGCAAGAAGGAAATCCTCGTCCATTTCATGCGCTTCATCGTTGCCTTGGGCGCGCTCCTGCAACTGCGCCTCAAAGCGTTCTCGCTGATCAATCGGATCATTAAGTTCGCTAAAGGCGTTGGCGTATTCCCTTCCTAGTATAAACAGTTCAAAACGGTCCGTAAATCGGGGATCGTCGGGATTTTTCTTGGCGAGCGGCGATATCTCAACGGGATGCCCGAAGACAAAAACGGGATCAGTCAATGTTGACTCCACTTTTTGCTCAAAAAATTCATTGACAATGTGGCCGAATTGCATCGTGGCCGTGATCGCTACACTGTGTTGGTGCGCCAGCTCGCGCGCTTCCCCGTCAGACAGCACCGTGAAGAAGTTCACGCCAGTGACCTCGCGAATGAGATCCACCATATGCGTCCGCTGCCACGGCGTTCCCAGACTGATCGCGCGTCCGCCATACGTAAGATGCGTCTTTCCGCATACATCTTGCGCGATTTGCCGGATCAGTTCCTCGGTCAGTGTCATCATGTCCTGGAAATCCATATACGCCGCGTAGAGTTCCATCATCGTGAATTCCGGATTGTGCCTGGTTGACACTCCCTCATTGCGGTATACGCGACCAATTTCGTACACGCGCTCCAGTCCGCCGACGATCAGTCGCTTCAGATGCAGTTCGAGCGCAATGCGCATCACCAACGGCATATCGAGCGCGTTGTGATGGGTCGCAAAGGGTCTGGCCGCCGCTCCGCCTGCCACAGTATGCAGCGTGGGCGTCTCGACTTCAAGAAACCCTTGCGCGTCCAGGTGTCTGCGCATCGATTGAATGATTCGGCTGCGCAGAACAACTGTTTCCCTCGTCTGCATATTCATGATGAGATCCAGATACCGCCTTCGGTAGCGCGTCTCGACATCGCGCAGCCCATGCCATTTCTCCGGCAGCGGACGCAGCGACTTCGCAAGCAACGTAAACCGTTCCATGTGAATGGTCACTTCGCCGCGATTTGTTTTGAAGACGTAGCCCTCAACTCCTACAATATCGCCGATATCGAGCAACTCAAACTGCGCATACGCCTGTTCGCCAAGATCATCAACGCGGGCATATACCTGAATCAGTCCTTCCTGATCCAGCAGATGGGCAAAGCCAGCCTTGCCATGACCGCGCCTGGTCATGAGACGGCCAGCCATTTTGACATAGGTCTTATGTTCCAGAAGTTCTTCTCTGGTCAGGGATTCAACGTTGCGAACGACGTCGACAGAGCGGTGCGTTGCCACAAAAGACGATCCAAACGGATCCACACCCTGTCTCCGCCATACTTCCAGTTTTGCGCGTCTGACACTCAGCGCATCTTCCGCCATGTCTGAACCCAACGCGTCATGCTCTGGTTCCAGTTTCTCTTTCGTAAAATCCACAACACTCCAACCCTTCATAACGCCAGTCGCCGACTGCGTCGGCGACAGTTCCACGCTATTTGCGAATCTCCAGGACCTTATAGCGAATTGTTCCCGCCGGAACGCTGACCTCGACCAGCGATCCCACCGATTTACCGAGCAGCGCCCTGCCAACAGGCGATTCATTGGAGATTTTATTGTCTGTTGGATCTGATTCGGCGGAACCCACAATCAGGTACTCCACATCTTCCTTAAAGGCGACGTCTCTCAGTCGCACCGTGGACCCGATGCTGACCACGCCGGTGTCCACATCATCCTCATTAATGATGCGCGCGTTACGCAGCATCTTTTCGAGTGTGATAATACGGCCTTCCACAAAGGCCTGCTCGTTTTTGGCATCCTCATATTCGGAGTTTTCACTGATATCGCCATAACTGATCGCCACTTTGATCCGTTCTGCAACTTCTCTGCGTTTCACCGACTTGAGCTGCTCCAGTTCGTCCTCTAGTTTCTTCAGACCAGCCGGTGTGAGAAGGACTTCCTTTTCAGACATTCGATTCGCTCCTTTAAAATCTGTCGCAAACCCTCGAGCAGCCATTTAGCCCGAAAAAACTGTCAGATACGGCCTGACAGTGTTCGATCATTCACATAGACCTGGAATCTGCGGTAATTATATGGCATCTCTTAGTGACTGTCAACGTATTCCGAGCGCAAGATTGACAGCAGGAACGTCTCCAGTCCTGCGACGGAATCCTGCTCATTGATCGCATCCCGAAGCTGCGCTGACCCCGGCAGCCCCTTCACATACCAGCCGGCATGCTTGCGCATCTCCCTGACGCCGATGTAATCGCCCTTATCTGCAGCGAGCAGGTGCAGATGCTCGATTGCCACCGCAATCCGTTCCCCCACTGTTGGCGGCGCAATCTTTTTGCCCTGAGCCAAATACGAGGCAATCTCGCGAAAAATCCAGGGATACCCAAGCGCAGCGCGGCCAACCATAACTCCATCGCAACCCGTTTCGTTCAACATGCGTATGGCCTCTTCGGGCGAATCCACGTCGCCGTTCCCGATCACCGGGATCGACACGGACTCTTTGACCTGACGGATGACGGACCAGTCTGCCTTGCCCGCATACATCTGCTTTGCCGTGCGCCCATGCACGGTGACTGCCTGTGCGCCCGCCGCCTCAACCGCCTTTGCGACCTCAACGGCATTCACGTGGTCGTCATCCCAACCTTTGCGAAATTTAACCGTGACCGGTCGGTCGACTCGTCTGACCACTGCGTCCACGATCTCGGCAGCATAAGAAGGATCCCTTGCCAAAGCGGCGCCAGAACCGTTTTTATAGATTTTCAGAACCGGACATCCCATGTTGATGTCGATGATATCAGCGTTTGTTCCGGCAGCAACCATCTCAGCCGCCATCACCATGGTCTCGATATCGTACCCCACGAGTTGCAGACTCACAGGATGTTCATCAGGCACGATCTGCAGCATATGATGTGTGCGTTCATTGCGGTGGACAAGCGCCTTGTCGCTGACCATCTCGGCGCAGACCATCCCTGCGCCCAGGCGCTTGGCCAACGTACGAAAAGGGGGATTGCAGACTCCGGCCATGGGAGCCAGGATGACAGGATTGTCCAGCGCCACGCCGCCAATAGCAAGCTGTTCACTTCGCGGCGCCATCACTGCCCACCTCCCTGTTCCAGCCCATCCGGCGCCGTTTCCTCAAGACCCAGTTCACTTCTTGAGACATCCAGCACGGCGATCAGTTTCTTGATGATAATATCGTTTGGCATCCGGGTGCCCCGTTCCATACCGCCGACAATCGCCACAGAAATACCGATGGCGACGGCCAGTTCCTGTTGCGTCAGCTGCTTCAGTCTTCGGTAGGCGCGCAAGCGTCTCGTAAATAAATCGGAGTCCACTTAACACCCTCCTTTCCGCGTACTCGATCACACAACTCACGCATAGTCACGCCAAGGAGCGGGTGCGTGAGCGTGGGGGCGATTTGCACAAGCGGTACAAGGACAAATGCGCGCTCGTGCATCCTTGGGTGCGGAACAATCAGTTCCGGGCCCAAGTTTATCTCCAGTTCATCACACAGCAGCAGATCCAGGTCGATCGTGCGCGGCCCAAAGCGAACGCCGCGCACGCGACCGAGAGTGCGTTCCGTTTCGACAAGAGTCCTCAGCATGTCTAGCGCCCCCATGTCCGAACGCACTTTGGCCACTGCATTGAGAAACTTGGGCTGCTTTTCGAAATCCACTGGCTCCGTCTCAAATACGTCCGAAACAGTGAGTACGGACGTGTCGGCCGCCAGCGCCAGTTTCCCAAGCGCCTGCCGTAAAAACTGTTCTCGGTCGCCCAGATTGGTTCCGAGCGAAATATAATACGTGCTGCTTCCCATAGTTTACCGCACCAGCGAATCCGTCATCTTTGCTACCCGCACCATTTCCCTGACGTCGTGCACGCGTACGATGTCTGCTCCGCGCGCGATGGCGACGGCCACCGTGGCCGCCGTTCCTTCTACGCGCTCGGCGACTGGCAAATCCAGCACACGCCCGATCACTGATTTGCGCGAAGTGCCAACCAGTACAGGGAATCCGAGTTCCTTTATTTTATCAAGCTGATTGATAAGCGCCAAGTTCTGCGCCACCGTTTTTCCGAAACCGATTCCAGGGTCGAGGATGATCTGTTGCTCGCGAACCCCCGCCGCCAAAGCGAATTCAATCTGACGCAACAGGTCTCCACAGACAACATCGACAATATCGCCGACAATCGGATTGCGATCGTTGGCGTTGTGCATCATGACGAAGGGTGCGTCACTCGCTGCGACAACGGAGAACATCGCAGGGTCTTTCGCTCCTCCCCAGACATCGTTGACAATATTGACGCCCAAGGCCAGAGCCTGTTCTGCAACGCGCGCCTTACAGGTATCAAGCGACAACGGCAGACCTACCTTCTCCCGCAGCAACGGCAGAATGGGTTCCAGGCGGCCCCACTCCTCGCTGTACGTCAGGGCGGTGTAGCCGGGGCGCGTCGATTCGGCGCCAATGTCGATCAGATCCGCGCCAGCCGCCGCCATGTCCTGTGCGTGTTCAAGCGCACGTTCCAAATCGAAATACTGTCCGCCGTCGGAAAAGGAATCGGGCGTGACGTTCAGGATGCCCATGACCAGAGTCCGTTTCCCCAAGTCATGCAGGAGGGGATGCGTTGCGGTGTGTAATACCGAGATGGTCGTGCCCGGCATGAGTATACCCCTCCCTGAAAATCCGTATCAGTCCACTTGAAACAGAGCCGTGCTCAAATACCGTTCTCCGTTCGACGCGGAGATGGTCAACACCCTGCGCCCACTCCCCAGTTCCCGCGCAATCTGCAGCGCCGCAAATACGGCTGCGCCAGTACTGATTCCAACCAGCAGTCCCTCTTCCCGCGCCATCCGTCTTGCATACTCGATGGCCTGTTCACTGCTCACGGTCAGCACACGGTCCAATAGCGCGCGATTTAAAATCATCGGCACGAACCCCGCCCCAATACCCTGAATCTTGTGCGGACCGGCCTGCTCTCCGGACAGGACCGCTGATTCCTTAGGTTCAACAGCCACGATCTGACACCCCGGTATACGCTGTTTCAGCACTTCTCCCACACCGGTGATGGTTCCTCCCGTTCCCACTGCCGACACGAACGCGTCAAGCCTGCCTTCCATCTGTTCAACGATTTCTGGACCCGTCGTATCCCGGTGTATCCGGACATTGGCGGGGTTATTGAACTGTTGCGGCATAAAGTGAGTTTGCGAAGAACTCGCCACGATCTCTTCCGCTTTTGCGATCGCGCCGCGCATGCCTTCCGAACCGGGCGTGAGCACAAGATCGGCGCCGTACGCCCGCAACAGACTGCGCCGTTCCACACTCATTGTATCAGGCATAACGAGCAGGGCGTGGTATCCTCTGGCTGCCGCAACCAGCGCCAGACCGATGCCGGTGTTCCCGCTTGTGGGCTCAACAATCGTATCGCCGGGCTTCAGTTGCCCCGTCTTTTCCGCTTCTTCAACCATAGCCAACGCAATTCGGTCCTTCACGCTGCCGCCCGGATTCAGCCACTCCAATTTCACAAACACGTCGGCAGATCCGTCTTCGACAAGACGGCGCAGTTGCACAACGGGAGTATCTCCAATCAGTTGCGTAATGTCATCGACAACTCTCATACCAATGCCTCCATATCCGATTGGAATACAGGATATATGCCTGCGCCATTAAGAGTATCGCTTCCCACAGCCAGAGTCAATACCTGGCAGAATCGCGGAGTCCGCGCAGTTCTTCATCATCAAACAAGTAGCGTTCGGAGCAAAAATGACAGACCAGTTCCGCATGACCCTGCTCTTCCAACAGATCCGTCAATTCCTGTTTACCGAGCGACAGCAGAACGCGACCCAATCGCTCCCTGCTGCAGGAACAGGAAAAAGCAACCGGATGCCTGGAGAGAATTTTGACGTCCTCGCCGAGCACTCTGCGCAACATGGTTTCAGGGTCTTCGCCCTGAACCAATAGATTGGTAACCTGCGGCAGTTCGGCTATTCCCTTTTCCACAGCGGCGATCACATTCTCCGCGGCGTCCGGCAGCACTTGCAGCAGTACGCCGCCCGCCGCCAGGACAGACAGTTCAGGCGCCACCAGAACACCCGTCGCCACAGCGGATGGAGTCTGTTCGGACACCGCAAAATAGTACGTAAAGTCTTCGCCGATTTCTCCTGACACAATCGGTACGCTTCCGCGGTAAGGTTCCTGCAGCCCCAAGTCTTTGAGCACGTAGAGAAACCCCTCTTGACCAACCGCCCTCTTCACGTCAAGTTTACCGAATTCATTGAGCGGAAAGTCGAGATGCGGCTCGTCCACGTAACCTTTTACGGTTCCGAGCCCTGTCGCAACGACAACGATCTTCCCAATCGGT
>JAKADD010000103.1 GCA_021820825.1 Bacillota bacterium | reverse complement strand
AACCGTACCGTCAGCGAAGTTCGTCTATGGCGACGGCGCCAGAAACCGCCATCAACACCGGCCGCCAGATTTGCCGCCCGGTCACGCTTTGGCCTTCGGCGTCAAGAAACTCCTCCTGACGGTTTTCGGGTCGCAAGACCACAACCGAATCGTCCGGTATGCAGAGCTTTAGATACTTAAGCGGATTGCGAAAGACTCCGTCATACACGTGACGCCAGGTTAACCCTGCGGCCAGCATCTTCGAGATGACATAAGGCAAACTGTACACTGGCGACCTCCTCCATGTTTTTTTCGTCAAATCTGTACTGATCGTATCCGGCAGGAGCCCTTCGTGGAGAGCTTGCTTGAATACCTGCCATGAAAAATGGTTGGCTCCGTGACCGATGTCCAGGATCACCCCCTTCTTCGAAGCGGCAAACACTTCCTCAGCAATCCTTCCGTCGCGCAAGATTGATCCCTGGCGCCCCTGAAAAACATGGGTTAAAACATCCCCTGCCGACAGCGGCGCCAGCACGTCGCGAACAGGAAGAAACGATCCCGTCGGATGGACCATGAGCGGAACACGCAGGCGCCGCGACCAATACACCCCGTCGGTCAGAAGGCGCTCATCTTCACTCGCGTCATGCTGACCGAGACGAATCTTGAGACCGATCAGGGAGTCGGCCTCAGTCTCGAACAACTCCGTAAGGAAAGCGCCTTCATTCTCCTCAAGGCCCCTAAATCGGGGCGCGAATGGATGCTGCGCCAGACCGTCTGACAGCAGGGAAATCCAGGACTTAATCTGCGGAAACGGGTTGCCATCCGCAGGGGGCAGCCAATTCGCCCATCCTTCTGTGCCCGCGTCGGCGACCGCCAGGACGCCGGATTGGAGGAAAACGTTCGCGGGCGCCCCGACACCTTCTTGCCCGTGGCTGACGTGCGCATGAAAATCGATCAGGCCTGGAAGCACAACATCGTCCTCAGCTAACCTGATCTCCCTATCGAGTTCTGCGTGGACTCGAATCAGGAGTTGCTCCAGTTTCACCGCTTCACCTTTTCCGTCAAATGAGCGACCACCCGTTACGGCCCATGTCGCCACGGCGAACCCTCCCTTCTTACGACCTTTGGCGTCGGTTTTTGCTCCGGTTTTGGCGCCTCCGTGTCTCCGTGCAGCCCGCTTTTTAAGAAACCACGGCATGTTCCCGCAGTTGTGCGATCTGCCCAGAAGACAGCTTGAGCAATTCCTGGAGCACCTCGTCCGTGTGTTGGCCGATTTCTCCGCCAATCGTCCTGATGGCTCCCGGATGGTGTTTGAGTGTCGGAACGACACCCGGCATGCCGACCTCGCCCAGGTTGGCAGACGAAACGTATTGAATCATGCCGCGGGCCAAGTACTGTGGATCATGGGCAATGTCTTCCGCGTTCATCACGAGCCCCGCCGGTACACCCTCATGATTCAGCATCTCTACGAGGTCATTCAGGGAATACTGCGCGGTCCACTCCGCAATCCACTGATCCAACTCATCCGCGTGCGCGACGCGGCCGGGGTTTGACTGAAATCGTGAATCATTCAACAGGTCCATTCTATTCATAAGCGTTAATAATTTCGTAAATGTGCCAGAACTGTTGGCGCCAATCGCGATCCATTTGTGATCTGCTGTCGGGTAAATATTTGAAGGGGCCGCCCGCAACAATTGATTTCCGGTTCTCTCCTGCACAACTCCCTCATGCAAATACTCCGACAACATTCCCTCGGTTAGACTGAGAACCGACTCCGTCAATGCGACGTCAACATGATCGCCCTTGCGATCCGGATCGACAGTCCGTCGATGCAAAGCCATGAGAGCCCCGATGACGGCTTGAAACGCCGCGACTTCGTCGCCCAGGGAAATGCCCGTACGCACGGGAGGCATATCGGGGAACCCCGTCACGAAGCGCAGCCCTCCCATGGATTCGGCGATATTTCCGAAGCCGGCGCGTTCACGGTAGGGGCCGCTTTGGCCGTAACCAGAGATGCTCACGTACACAATGGACGGATTGACGGCGGCCACTTGCTCATAACCGAGATTCCACGCTGTCAGGCGGCCGGGGCGCAAGTTTTCAATCAAAATGTCCGATTGGCGCGCCAGATCCAGAACAATTTTTTGACCCTCGGATGTCTTCAGGTCGACTGCGACCAAGCGTTTGTTGCGCGCCTGCATGTGCCACCACCATGAAGAGCCGGACGGCGCCAGTTTCCCCCATTTGCGCAACGGGTCTCCATCCGGGGCTTCAATTTTGATTACGTCCGCGCCAAAGTCAGCGAAAATCCGACCGGCTGACGGCGCGGCCACCAAGGTTCCAAGTTCCAGAACGCGTACTCCCGAAAGCGGGGATTTTCCCATGTTTCATGCCCTCCTGCTAAGTGATGTGTGGAACGGGAAGCCCGTTCATCCGTTGCTGGATCGTAGCGGCGCTCTCCTGCAGCTTGGGTGCGATCGTACGCATACGCGTTTCGGATAGCCGTTCTTTTGGCCCAGACAGAGACAAGGCGCCGACAACTTCACCACTCGCCCCGAAAATTGGTACGCTTAAAGACGAAAGCACCTGGTCGCGCTCACCCATACTGGCTGTCCAACCCGTTCTCCGGATGTCCTGCCAATTCAGCGGGTTTTCTGTCGTCGCTGAACCAAATAGAGCAACGGATTTTTTCCGTATTTTGGTTTGCTCGGATGAATCAAGCCAAGCCATTAATATGCGGCCCGCAGAGCCTACGTGAAGCGGCATCGGTTCACCGATTTTGATCCGGTGCGGCAAGAGCCCAACTCCTTCCAGGCGTTCGATGCAAATGCGCGAAGCGCCCACACGGACGAAGATGGAAGCGGTTTCCCGGAAGAGTTGGACGAGCTGTTCCAGGACAGGGGCGCCCGCTTCCCGAAGGTCCATCTTTTGGAGCGCCTGATGAGCCCAACCGATCAAACGCGGTCCCGGCCGATACTCTGGCGTCAGCACATCACACGTCGACAATGTTTGCAGAATCCGGTAGACGGTGGTCCGGGGAAGACCGGACTGTTGACTGATCCACGAGACATTCGCTCCGTCGGTGTTCGCGATCAGATCAAGAATGTCGGCCATCTTTTGGATTACCGCGATCTGTCCAGTGTCTGTCCGCATCGTGGACATCACCTCCGTAATGTGGACAATCGAATTAACACCTATTATAAAAAGAGAAGTCTATTGAAGTCAAGAGGAAAAATTATCATGCAAGCAGGACATCCTCCATCCGCAGTGCTGACGCATGAGTATGAGAGGCCTTGAGTAGCCTAGAAAGAGGGGATCGAGCAAAAAAAATTGTCGTCAAATAGGGCTGAACGTGCGTAGGCCAGTGTGAGATGATACTCTCGGAGAAGAAAACGAGGGGGAACGAGAATTTACGGATACATGTATTAACGCGTTCCGGACATTCGTGTATGTTTAAATTGAACAAAATGAATGGTGGGTGACTGGGATGAAGACAATTAGCGCTACGGAGTTTCGCCATCGATTTGGTGAGCATTTGGAACAACTGAATATCGAACCGATGCTGGTCGAAAAAAGCGGTCGGCCCGTTGCGGTCGTTCTATCCTATCGTGATTATGAGCATCTACAGATGATCGAGGACGCCTATTGGGCCCAGTTAGCCAAGGCGGCAGAAGCAGACGGCTTTCTTTCGGCGGCAGAGTCGGCGCAATGGATTCAGGAGAAGTTGGATGAAACAAATCGCTCTCAGTAAATCGGCAAAAGACTTTTTATCCACACTGGATGCCAAACAATTTCGCCAAGTGGTACTCCGCGTATTTGAGCTTATGGCGGAAACCAAACCACAAGACTCCAAGCAACTTGTTGGATACGCCTATCGACGCGTGGATGTGGGTGAGTATCGCATTATCTATGATTCCGACGCGCAGAGTGTTCGCATCGTTGTGACAGGAAAGCGTAATGACGATGATGTATACCGTAAACTGAAGCGAATGTAGACAATGTCAAGCGGCATGAACGCCTCGTGGTTAAAGACCCAAACACGGACTTGGATTTAAAGCATAACCAAACGCCCCCGCCCCTCTGTCGGCCGTTTGGTAAGTTAGACGTGGTGTGCAATAGCTGTGCATGTGATTAACACTTAAAGCATAATTTCTTGGCAAGTTTATGATAGCTGGACGGCGGACAGAGGCCTTCGAAGCATACACCCATCCGGAAGTCGCAGCCCCTCAGTTCCCACCCAAAGAGCGCAAGCAAGGAACCCTCTACATGCTGACGGATGGCTCTCAGGTCAATACGCGCAAGCAAGGCGAGGGCGGATCGACATGGAAAGAGATGAAACTCTGGCTGGTGTACAGCGATGACCATGTGATCCAGTGTCAGGGAGGACGGGCGCTGTTGAACGAGAAGGAATACGTCGCGCACTTTGGCAGTGTGGAAGGGTTGAAGCCGTTGTTGTTTGATGCGGCAACGAATACTTTCTGAAGGCCGACTGTATTTTGTTGGAACCCGAGTTTGGCGACATATATTCCCAATCTCTTATGGGACAAGGCTTCTCAGCTTTCATCATGAAAATGTAGTCCTAATACTCTGCTCTGGGAGAATTACCATATTTCTCAAAAAAGTCACCCTTAAAAAAGAAAACAAAACCTACAACTACTATAAAATCGTGACTTCCTACCGGGACAAAGACGGTAAACCCAAACACCGCTTGATCCAGAATCTTGGCGTCTTATCCGAGGAGGATGCAGCACGGATGAAAATGATTATTCAATCCCAACAGGATCCCGATCTGCTGGTTGCCAAACATTCTGATCTGGTAGTCACAAAGCATTGGCTGTTTTTACCCGTCATTCTTCTTCACTCTCTTTGGGAAGCCTTGCAGTTGCATCGATTCTTTCCGGATGCGTTGCTTGTGGAAGCGAAGGCAACGTTTGTAAGACTTCACCTTCCTGTCCGGTACGAAAGCAAGTGGGGTATGATCAAATATTGCGTCAAAACGTGTGATAGAATATTGGCTATGGTAACGAGTCGCGCACCCGTTCGTCGACATACTGCGTTGATAGTTCGGCATAAAAATAGCGGGCCTCGCGAATTTCGCAAGACCTGCATCTGTGAGATTATCGTTAGCTGTCTACTTCGTCACCGTCCACGTTATTCCGTTCCATGTACTCGTCAAACCCACTCGTTCAAGCAACTGCATCACATACCAAATCGGCATGTACGTCGTCGGTCTGTTGGTCCACGGATCATCCTCCACTTTCGTGTTCGCCTCAAGAACCAGCACGCCGTTGAGGTAAATGCCCGTCTTGCCGTGCCCCGGAATCACATTAGACAAGTCAAGTTGAACCGATGTTGTCATGTGCCAGGATGTCCCGTTCCATTTGCTCTGAATGCCCATCGGTTTTAACAGTTGCATGACGTACCAGATGGGCATGTATGTCGTCTGTGAGCCTCCATCATTCCCAACAAACGCTGGCACGTTCTTGATCTGGCCGTTCCACATAATTTCGCGCTCATCCGGCCGAAGGATGTCGATGGAGAACGTCTGCGTTGTCGTCAGTCCAGCGGCATCTGTTGCCTGTACGGTCGCCGTGTATACACCACTCTTCGACGGGGTGCCCGTCAATTCTCCAAGCTGGGCGTTCAGACTGAATCCAGACGGCAGTGTTCCCTGAATGACACGCCACATGTAGGGGGCGGTTCCACCGTTTGCAGCCAGCGTCTGCTGATACCACTGTCCAACGAAGCCTGGGCGCAGGCTCGTGGTTGTGATGGATGGGTACGACGTAGGCCCGTCAACCGCCAGCGTCATCTGACTTGTTGCAGTCAAATTGTTCGCGTCGGTCACTTCTACTGTGAACGTATATTGGCCGCCCTGACCTGTCGGGGTGCCCGAAATGACCCCTTGACTGTTCAGGGTGAGTCCGTTCGGCAAAACACCGTTGGTGATGCTCCACGTGAAGGGCTGTGACCCGCCTGTCGCCACAAGTTGTGCAGAGAATAATTCGCCGACCTTGGCGTCTTCCGGGAAGCGAGCCGTGTTGATGAAAGGCGGTGTCGGCCTCACCACAACCCGATTCGCCGTCCATTGTGCATACAGCGTGATGTTGGATGAACCCATCGTTAATGTATTCCCTGCGTCATAACTCGTACCGCTGCCATTTGCCTCCGTGTTCCACCCTGCAAAGGTGTAGCCCGTCTTCACCAAGCTACCCGTGTTGCCAAGCACCGTCGTTGTTTGATTTTCCACATATGTGTTGCTGTCCGTTGGCACGGTTCCACCGGTCGCACCATTCCCTTTATAGGTAACAGTGTACGCCTGGACTTGAACGGTATTTTGTTGCTGTATAGTTGTACCATACACAGTCGCCGTGACGGTCGCGTCTTGCGTGGTGTTCGGCGCGGTCCACAGTCCGATATAGCCGCCGGTTGTGTCTGTTATTGCAGAGGATTGCGCCCAAGTACCGCTCGGACTCGTGAGACTGACGTTTATCCCTGACAGCGGCCCACCACTGTTTGAATACACTGAACCCATTACGGTGACTGGTCCGCCAGCACCTACGACCGTGGGTGTAACCGACATCGTAGTGCCAATTTGCCAGCTAAGCAAAGGGTAGTATCCATTAAGCAACGCCCAGTCAGACGAGCTCCAGCTACTAAAAGTACTGGGTGTCTTCATATCCGCAGTAGATTCGGAAGAGACTCCGGACGAAGAACCAGACCCCACTCCACTAGACATGCCAGTTGTATCTTTATCAAAGTAGCTGTCGCTGATAGTGCCACTACTCAGCGCCGCCACCAGGCCGCCATTGCTATTACCATAATCACTTACGGACCCGGTTGCATAGCTATCGCTGATGGCGCCACCGTCCTGCCATCCCACCAAGCCGCCATTGATACCACCATAACCACTTACAGACCCAGTTGCATAGCTGTCGCTGATGGCGCCTACGTCCTGCCCTACCAGGCCGCCCTTGAAACTACCATGACTACCACTCACGGACACGGTTGCATAGCTGTCGCTGATGGCGCCTACACTCTGCCCTACCAGGCCGCCACTGAAACTACCATGACTACCACTCACGGACCCGGTTGCATAGCTGTCGCTGATGCTGCCACCCGTCTCATCCGCTACTAGTCCTCCGACATAGGAGCCTGTATCATTGCTCGAAAAGTTTCCGTTAACGCCTACATTTTCTACGATCCCACCGGAAACACCAAAGAATCCAGCGTACTGGAACGATCCAGTCACGGACACATTCGTCACTTCGTACCCGTTGCCGTTAAACACGCCGTCAAATGGATTAGATGATGTTCCTAACGGACTCCACGAATACCCATTCGGCAGATCAATAGTATTCATCAACTCGATGTTCGCAGTCAGGTATCCACCCGGATTCTCGTCAATGTACTCCAGTTGCCCTGCCGTGGACACTTGCACCCAGACGGTACCTGCCACATTCACGTCAGGAGGCGCAGCCACTGCAGCGGCCGCCATCGCTGACGGAACAAACGACGTCCCCAACACCAGCAACGTCACAGTCACTGCCGCTAATCCCCCTGCCGCATGCCGTATTGTCACGAAACGTTCTCCTCCACTCACAGTTTCAGTCTCATACACCCTTATTGATTCCAAAAAAGGATCTCTCTACCTTGATCGTTGAAGAATCGTCGTGAGACGGAAAATTCGACAATCTCATATGCGCGATTGCGATTACTTCGTCACCGTCCACGTCGTTCCGTTCCAGCTGTTCTGCAGACCCAGACGAGTCAACAGTCTTTCGACGTACCCGATTGGCATATATGTGGTCGGTCGATTCGTCGAAGGGTCCCGTTCAACAAGAGTGCTCGCGTTTTGCGTGAGCGTTCCGTTGACGTAAATGTGGGTCTCTCCGCCACCTGGTAAAACATTGGATAAGTCGACCGTTCCCGCTGCAGACAGGCGCCAATCGTGACCATCCCAAGTGCTTTCAATCCCGATGGTCTTC
>JAKADD010000102.1 GCA_021820825.1 Bacillota bacterium | reverse complement strand
GGGAACAGGCGACGGAAAACCAACCTGCGAGTGGAAGGCGAAAGCCGACCTCCTTCGGCGTCTTCAGACATCGGAGTCAGAGCGGGTCGTCCGAAGAAGAAAGCCTGCCCATGCATGAGGCGTCGGATGGTGTAGCCAGGGCGAAAGCCTGCGCGAGAGCCGACGAGAGTGCGGCGGTATAGGCTTTTAGAACCCTCTGGCTTTAGCCATGGGGAGCTTCAGTCTCCTGCAATAATCGCTCCAGCTGATCGTCAATGCTCTCTGACATCTCCACCCGAGCCTCGGCGACGCGTGCCTGGTCTCGGGCATTCTCCAGTGCCTGTTCACCGGCGTGACTCATCGCTTCAGACGCTTTTTGCAGTGTCAGATTCGCCGTTGCGGCGGACAGTCTGGATTCCGCATCGTCCCTGCGGTCGCGAAACGCCAGCACCTGGTCGCGCAGTTCCTCCTCAGCGTCCCGCAGATGGTCAAGTTTCCTGCGCAGCAACTCTTCCCGAGCTTTCACATCCTCGAGTTTTTCCTGCGCTTTGCGCCGTTTCCCAAGCAGTTCACGGGCGCGGTCCTCATCTCCTCTGGAAAGGGCCTCTCTGGCCTCGTTTTCCAGATCGTTGATCCGCTGCTCCAGCGACTCCGCTTCGTGCACGAGTTGCTGATGGGCAAATGCAACCTCGCCGATCATCCGTTTGATCTCGCTGGTCTGCATGATCAGCTGTTGATAGACAGCCTGCAGTTCAGCCTGTGGATCAAGCTGTTTCTGCTTCTGATCCGCAACGGTCGCCTGCACAATCTTGGCGGTTCGTTTAAAGAGTCCCACGTAACGTACCCTCCCTGCAAAGCAAGTTCAAGTTCCCGGTTTCCCTGTCTTCAGTCGTTCAATGACAGCACGAGCTGCGGCACCGCAATCGTGTGGTCGCTGGAGGTCGGCAAAACGGCCGTGCCTACCGCGAAGAATTCGATCACGTGACTCCCCCAGCCGTGACTCTTCTCATGCAGATGGACGCCGACAATGCCTTCTGCCTTTGCGGTGTGCGCCTCTATCTGCATCCGCTCCATGGCCAGTTCGCGCGCGTCGTACAAAGCCTGAGTAAAGTTTGGCATCTCGCAGTTTTGGCCGACGCTGCGCAGAAACTGTTTGAAACTCTGATGCGCCACATGATACACGCAACTGCCCATCACAAGCGAAAGCGGTCGATAGCCGGCCCGCAACAGCGCCCAAAAATCCTGACCCGACAGATCACTCGTGAACGGCCTGTTATTCAGCATCCGGTAGTCGCCTTTATTTCTTGAAGCAACGGCCGTTCCGACGGCGATAAATTCGGCGAGGTCTTCGCCCCACTCGTAGCGGCCCACCTCCAGGCGCACCCCCACAACGCCGTCCGCTCCAAGCGACTGCGCTTCCTCTTCCATGCGGCTCATGGCGAGTTCGCGCGCGTGGTACATCGCCTGACTGAGCACCTGCAACTCTTCGTTGTTGCGAAAATTCGCCTGCTGAAAACCGATGTGATAAATGGAACTGCCAACCACCATGCCAATCGGTTCAAAGCCCGCCTCCCGCACGAGCAAAAACTCATTGACCGTCAGATCGCTTGTAAAAACACCGCCGGGATGGTTCGCGCTTCGCAACCCTTCAAGTCTCTCCAGCGCGTGCTTGGGAAGATCCTTAAACTCGCTGTCAGCCACTATGATTCCTCCTTATGTATAGAAAACAACAGGCCAAGGGCCGCGCCTGAACGCCGGCTACGATCTGAGATCAAACACTGGCGTTACCTTCAGATCCGGATGTACGCCGCTTTCCACACGTTCCACCGCCGTTCCCAGCATGACCACTTCGACAATGTGGTCCTGGACGCGCTCCCCGTCGCCAACCTGGCCGCCTTCGATTTCCTCCACATGCATCTCAAACTCCGCGCCGACAACACCCGTGGCGCCCATTTTCTGCAGGTCCTCCCGCAGTTTCTTTTGCGCCAGATGCCGCGCCGTATACATGCCCTGCGTAAAATGTTGCATCTCCTGATTATACCAACTGCGTTCCTGTTGCGCGTCCCACCAGTCCGTGCGCAAATAGTAAAACGTCGCGCCAAGCGCGAGACCAACCGGCAGATGACCCGCAATGATCAAGCGGGCGAAGTCCTGCCCTGACACCGTAGACAACACAGGTCTGGCAGGCTGCTTCAAGCCCTCCACCTGCACAGCCGTGCCATAGCATACATACTCAACCACACCGTCGGCCTGGCTGAATCCTTTTTTCTCAAGATGCACGCCCACAACCGCGTTGGCGCCCATGAGCGCCGCTTCCTGTTCCAGTCGGCTGATGGCCAGCCGCCGCCCCTCATATAAAGCATGCGTCGGCCCCTGGAGTTCATGGGAAGCCGTGTAGTAGCTGCCCATTGAATTGTAGGAGGTTGGCCCCACATACCCCACCTGGTAGAACGAACTGCCCATCACCTGACCAAGCGGCCGGATCTTGTACTGACGGAGGGCAAGCCACTCATTGACTGACAGGTCGCTCGTCCACGGCAAGTCGCCCGCCTGCTGCGCATGAATGCGCTCCACCACGCCCGGCGGCAGATGACCGTGGGTGAGAGCGTCCAGCGACTTGCGTGAACGCTCCGCCTCCTGCTGTTTAAGCGCGGCGATGTCAAGTTTTGGGGGCGGCGGACTGCTCCATTCTTCCTGATTCTTGTCTTTCCCGTCGCGGGAGCCAAAACCGAGATGAAATCGAAACACCAAGCTCACCTCCTTCTGCGATGCATCTACAGTAAAAAGTCTTCTAACGATTGCCTTGCGTGATCGTGTTCTTTCACGTATGCGTTCAGCGCTTCAGACAGTTCATTCAGCCAATCGCTCATCGGAACGACCTTCGTGGACAAAACGATGCCCCGCACGGCCTTTGCCCGCCGCGCCACGAGCCGACCGCCTTCTTTCGCGAGCACAAATGTGTCGCCTTCCATGGCCACTTCCACCTTTGCCACGGGGTGTTCCTTGGAAAACAGCTTGTGTTCCCGTTCAACCCTTACCAGATCCGGCAGCGACTTCTCAAGCCGGGCAGCCAGCGCCTCGACATAAGCGAGTTCGTCGGCATGTCCGTGCCGCCAGGAAGCGGCATTAAGGTCAAACAGAATGTCCTCCCCCATAAGCGCCACTTCACCACCTGTTCCTAATGCGCACGCCATATTTGTTAATACGTCAAGAAACGGCAAAAGTTTCAGCGCATTTTACGCGCTTCTTTGTCCTGCCGCAATTTTTTTTGCGCGCGAAGATAGTCAATCGCGCCCTCAGCGTTGTCCCACGTATCGCCAAATGCCGCACAGTATCGAATGGCTTCTGATTCCTGCCCCGTTTCGCTCTGCTTGGGCAACTTCTGGGGCATCATGCGCAAATGCAAAAGATAATCGAGAACAAACGGATTGTACTTGCGCGCCGCCAAAAAAGCGGACCGCGCCATCAGAGAGTCGCCCTGAAGCATATAGGCCGTCAGCAACTTCCCGTAGAGCATCAGGACAGTCTGTTCCTGATCATAGATGTCCACCATACTGGCCGCATCCTCATACCGCGATGTATCAAGCAGCGCTTTTAGAAGAATATACCTGATTCCCTGATGGTCGCCCGGATTCAGTTGCAGTGTTTCCTGGAGCACGGTGATCGCTTCATCATATTGTTCCAGCTCCCATAACACCTGACCGAGTGACGATCGCGCCTGCATATAGGGCCGAGTTTGCGGAACCTGCCAAAACTTTCCCATCCATTCCTGCTTCTTGTCTGCGAATAACCGATCGCCGGCGTTCACAGCCTCCTGCAGATATTTCCTGGTATCCTCATACCCCTCAGAGTCATCGCGAGCGAGGAGCAGCCAGGCTTCCACGCATTCTGCTGAGATTGCGAGCGCCCTCTGCGCGATCGCAACGCGTTCTTCCTGCGTATGCTCGCCCGTCGTCGTCTGGAGTACGTCAATCGCCTGAGACAGTTTGCTCCGGGAAGCGTCCCCCTGATCTTTTTGGACTTGGTCTACAATAAATTCGGTGTTCTCTGCTGACATGAAATTTCCCCTTTCTGGCGTCATGACCTCCCTGCTAACCAGCATACACCAAGTGCGCATGATTAGTCAGCGGCTGCAGCGATCGCTAGAAATCGATCTCTGCAGCCGCACTGGCCGCCGTCTTGTGCTCCAACGCCTCTTCCTCGCGCAAAGCAACCTCGCGCTCCTCACGTTCCAGGCCAATGGTGTGCACCTTGCGCTCCACGTCGGATGTCAATTCCTCCATGATCGCATAGCCGTCAAGTCCTATGGTCGCCGCATCGTCGCCGAGTTTTCGCAACATCCCCCGCATGATGAAAAGCAGATCGTCACGCAGTTCGAGCAGTCGATCCCGCATCTCATGCGGCATCTCGTCGCAGAGCTCACCCAGATAATGCTCCGCAAAAGCCTGATGGCGACCTTCATCAGCGATAATCCGCACAGCCAGCTTTCCGAACAGGGCGTCGGGAAAATGCTTGCGAAACGCCCCGTAAAAATTCTTCGCAAACAGATCGCTGATCAGGATTCCAAATAACCAGTCGACACGATGTTTTGACTTGAGGAGCCGATGATGATAGCGAAACATCTCTCGCAGATCCCGCAATTCGAGCGGTTTACGGTCAAGCAGCCTGTATACCTTCGTCAACATCTCAAAATGCCTGGCTTCATCCATCATAAACGTGGTGATATAGAGCTGTGCGCTTGTCTCGTGCGCAGCAGCAAAATGAGGCAGGACTGTTGCCGCGCCAAGCATCGCCGTCTGTTCGCCGAGGTAGACGGGCGTGAGCACGCGAGCAAATGCGGTGGCCTCCATGGCGTTTAAGCGGAAGGGAAGCGTCCAGTCGAACTCACTGGAGGACCATTGCCCCTTGACGCCCTTATGAAACAACGCAAGAATGGGGTCATCTTCCCTGAGATCCGGATGTATGCGCGGCACCGACGCAACTCCTTCCGCTCCATAACAAAACCAGTAATTTAATTGTACAATATCGATGATAGAGAAACAATCTGAATTGGCGTACGGAAACCAGGCGCCTCAGCCGTTCACCTGTCGCTTCGCCTGATGGATGCGATCAGACGCCGCTGTCTTGCGCTTGCCGCGTACTCTCAGCATGGCCGACAGCCGCCGTTCCCGATCGGCGCCCAGAGCGAACCACAGATTCGCACCCACTGTCGCGAGGGCAAATGCGGTCCAGCAAACAACAAATACCCCGCTCATGTGTACAGACAACCTCGGCATTCTGGGAACGGCAACGGTCAGCATCCCCACAGAGATCAAGACGTACAGTGTCGACGCCGCCCTGTTCGGCGTCCTTCCCGGTCTGATCATACCCTACGCTCACCCGCCTGTGTCAGTCTGGTAAGGCGCCGCCGCGAGACGAGCCTGCCTATAGCATATGCGCCAGGCCCTGACGGGTAGACCTTGCCCGCGCGCCGGGCGGCGGCAGACTGCTGGCTGCTCTGAGTACGATATTTTCAGCTCATGGAGAAGCGCGCATAATTTTACGCAATCAAACAGACAATAGAACCTGGGATAAATTTTTGCATCAGTTCAATACAGGAGGAAAGACGATGAATACAAATACCACTCCCACGAATACAACCAGAGCCAACTCAACAGCGGCGATGGGCGAGACGGTCGGGCATGTACTTGACGATTTCAGCAAATGGCGTGAATTCCTGCAGGTGCAGGTGCAGCGAGCACAACACGTTGGCATGTCCGAACAGCAACTCGACGACGCAGCGTTCAAACTCGGTTCGTATCTGGCCGACAAGATCGATCCCGAGAATGCGCAGGAACGGCTGCTGAAGCAGATGTGGGAAACAAGCCCCAAAGAGGATCAACGCGCGCTGGCGCGCATCATGGTCAACCTCGTCTCACAACCAGACGCCGGAACCACTCATTAGCATGTTGCAGTCGCCCATGATCACTGTAAGACAGAACAGCCAGGCGTGGCGACCACTGCCTGGCTGTTGTTTGGACGCGGCCGGTGCGCGGTGAATCTTCTGCGTCTTTACAGATCCATACTCTCCCCAGGCTTTAAGGCCCGCCCGCCGATGCCGCGTGCTGCGAGCTTCGCCACATACGCTTCGCCATCCTGGGCAATGAGCGGAAACGTGTTATAGTGCACAGGAAGCACGGTTTGCGGCTTAAGCCAGGTCGCCGCAATCTCTGCATCAACGGGTCCCATCGTGAAATTGTCGCCGATCGGCAGAATCGCCAGGTCAATGTCGTTGTATTCACCGATGGTCTTCATGTCTCTAAACAGACCTGTGTCTCCAGCGTGATAGATCGTCTTGCCACCAGCAGAAAACAGAATGCCTGCAGGTTCACCCGCGTACTTCATCCCGCCGTCCGTCTCAATGGCGGACCCATGAAACGCCAGCGTATATTTGACGCGACCAAACGGAAATGTATGCGCCCCGCCAATCTGCATCGGGTGTACCTTTTCCAGTCCCTGATCGCCCAGCCAGCTCGCCAGTTCATAAACCGCCACAACAGTCGCTCCAGTGCGTTTTGCAATCTCCACGGTGTCGCCAAGATGGTCAGCATGTCCATGCGTCAGCAAAATAGCGTCGGCGTTCACTTCATTCGCGCGGATGCTCGCCATGGGGTTTCCTGTCAAAAAAGGGTCGATCAACACACGATGAGACCCTGTATCAACCAAAATGCAGGAGTGTCCAAAAAACGTTACCTTCACCATGCTCATCCCCTTTCCTATGTACACGCACAACGCGTGCCTGGTGCGTATGCCGGTGAATCCTGGCCATAAAATCCTCTGCGAACCTGGCTATGAAATCGTAATCTCCTGAAGCGCCTCGCCCAAAATCTTCTGAATGTCCTGCATCAGGACTCCCAACTGGTATTCCGCCATCAGATAGTCCCGCACCGGCGCATGCAACTGCAATACGTCATACAACTTTTGCAGCCCTTCCTGTTCACTCTGCGTCGGTTCCTCCCCCATGATTTGCTTGCGTTCAAACTCCAGTTGCTTCATATGAAAATCATTCAGCATTCGCTTTGCCTGCTCATCGGGTTCAATCTTGCCCTTCGCGATTTTCATGGCGCGAAACGCTTCTGAATCCTGAATGGCACGTACCAGTTCATGCGCGCGATCATACGGGTTCATGTCTGTCCTCCCTCATGCGCCAGCGTGTATGGAGTCTCTTGACCAGCAACACGCCGGGCAAATGCAGTCTCATACAGTATAATGCAATGGGGCTGTGAGGAAAACCCGCACGAAAAAGAGCAATCGCTGCCAGGAACGGCGCTGAATCGGCGCCGCTGCTTTAGCAAGGATTAACCAGGATCACTCTGGCAGCGACGGACCGTCAGGATCGAATTTGACATGCGGATCAAGCCCTTTTGCATCTCTGGCAATGTGCTCGCGCCCATCCTTACCGTCCTCCGCGCCCGGCGCCGCTTCATCGTAGATACTGGGATCAAACGGCTGCTTAGCGGCCTCTTCCAGCCGCTCCTTCAAGTTTGGACTGACATCGCCCAGGACCTCAATCGGCTGCTTCTTCACATTGGGCGGTTCGTCTCCATATCCGATCTGGTTTAATTCCTCAACGCTCATCGAATGGACCAGCGACACAAAGGCGTCAACCACTGTACGGTCAAACTGCAAATCCCGGCCATTTTCCAGTCTCAGAATCGTTTCGTCAATGGAGAACCCCTTCTTGTACGGTCGGTTGGAGACCATGGCGTCAAACGCATCGGCAACTCCGACGATGCGCGCAATCACGGGAATCTGATTCCCCCTGAGGTTGTCGGGATAACCGCCGCCGCGTATCCATTCATGGTGGGAGCGGACCGCCTGCAAAATCAGGTCGCTCACTCCGGAGCCCTTGAGAATCGTCTCGCCGTGAACAGGATGCTGCATCATCTTAAACCATTCCTTGGGGTCCAGTTTGCCCGGTTTCAGAAGTATGTCGTCGCTGATCGCCACTTTCCCC
>JAKADD010000101.1 GCA_021820825.1 Bacillota bacterium | reverse complement strand
TCATGGCGTCATACGCCGCGTGGAGGAGCGCATCACAGGCCTTCGCCATCGCCGACGCATCCGCCGGCGCAAGCACCCCCGCGTCCTCCAGTTGCTTCTGATATAGACTGTGGATGCGTGGATGGTTCGCAATCTGGCTGTACAGCAGGGGCTGAGTGAAGGACGGATCGTCAGTTTCATTGTGCCCGAACCGTCTGTATCCGACAAGGTCGATCAGGAATGACTTGTGAAATTGGCGACGGTATGCATGCGCCAACTGAATCGTGCGCAGACAGGCCTCGGGATCATCCGCATTGACATGGGCGATGGGCATTTCAAATCCTTTGGCCAAATCGCTCGCGTAGTGCGTGGAGCGGCCTTCCTTTGTGTCTGCCGTGAATCCGAGCTGATTGTTAACGATCAGGTGAATCGCGCCCCCGGTGCGATAGCCCGGCAATTCGGACAGATTCAGGGTTTCCGCAACGACGCCTTCGCCTGGGAACGCCGCGTCGCCGTGGATGAGAATCGCAAGGGCGGTGTTGGGGTCCTGCACGGGAATGCCTGGCAGATCGCGCCGTTCCTGGTGCGCACGCGTAAATCCTTCCACGACAGGATTGACGAATTCGAGATGACTGGGGTTGTGAGACAGAATGACGCGCACGGCGAGCCCGTCCTGATCGCCTTCCAGTCTGCTGGCGCCAAGGTGGTATTTGACATCGCCAGTCCAGCCGTGGTTGATTCCCATCGAACCCTCGGAAGGCGTCAATTCCTTGTTTGGCGCCGTGTGAAATTCCGAAAAAATCGCTGCATATGGTTTTCCGAGGACATGAGCCAGCACATTCAGCCGTCCGCGGTGCGCCATGCCGATCAGAATATGCCCGGCGCCAGCCCGCGCCGCTCTGTGAATCAGTTCGTCCAGCATGGGAACCAGGGCGTCCACGCCTTCAATGGAGAAACGTTTTTGGCCCACGAATGTCCGATTTAAAAACTGTTCAAAGGCGTCAACCTGAATCAGCCGATTCAGCAAAGATCGGCGCTCCTCGGAACCTGGCGCAGCAAATGTGCTCACTTCCACCTGCATGTGGAGCCATGCGCGTTCTGTCGTATTGTGCACATGGCCAAACTCGTAACCGACAGAACCTGTATACATCTGTTTGAGGTGGCCGACCGCCTCGTCCGCGGTCATGGACTCGGGCGCGTCCGGCCAGATCGCGCGTGCGGGCAGATTCTTCAGCTTATTCCAGTGTAGTGCATGCGCGTCCGGGTCGAGTTCCTGCACGTACGGCGGTTCGCCGCCCAGTGGATCCACATGGGCGGCGAGATGACCGTATGTACGGATGCTGCGTATCCATTGTTGTGCGCCGTACACCGTCCCGTTCTCTGTTGAACTGACTCCGGGCTGCTGCCCGGAAGTGGACGCATCACGATTCTGCTCTGAGTCATCCATGAAAAGAGCGCCGGGCGGTGGACCCACCCGTGCAAACCAGGCTCGCGTCGGCTCGTCGACCGTCTCAGGATTCAGTTGATAGCGTTCGTATAACTCAAGGGCATACGCCAGATTCGGTCCGGAGAAGGTGCGCCACTCTCCAGTTGGGTCTTCGATTAGTCTATCCATTTTTGCAGCACCTCCGCTTACTGTGCGTTGCTACACATTACTGTCTGTTTGCTGCCTGTACTGCCTGTACGCAGGGCTACAGTCATTTTGGCCATTGCCGAAATCATCGATTCATCTCTTTCCGACAATCGCTGCGGGAAGGATCTTTCTGTTTCCAGCATGCAACGAGACGCTCTGGCGCACAGTGACACATCGCACAATACACATATAATTATACACTGGCCTAATTGTGTTTGTTATGCGATACTTAGAGCAAACTATTTAGTGCTGAGCCGAATCCGGCCTCACCATCGATTAATGAGAGAAGGCCTGCACTATGCGATTTAACAGATATCTGACGCCATACTTTGCCATCGCGGGAGAGCTGGGAGGATCTGCTTTGCGCGAGTGGCCCTCCATTATTCAGGGGGGCATGGGTGTGGCGATTTCGCATTGGCCGCTGGCGCGCGCCGTATCGTTGGCCGGACAACTGGGTGTTGTCTCGGGAACGGGTATCGATAATGTGCTTTTGCGCCGTTTGCAGGATGGCGATGTGGGCGGTCATATGCGCAGGGCGCTTGCCGCCTCTCCGTGGCCGGATCTTGCCGAGCAGGTGGTGGCGCGTTATTTTCGACCCGATGGCCGCGCGCCTGATCAACCCTATCTCAGACTTCCTCTGTGGACGCTGGATGCGAATCGCTGGCAATCGACGCTGGCCATGCTGGGTGGGTTCGCCGAAGTCTGGCTGGCCAAATCCAGTCATGCGGGCAGAGTGGGAATCAATCTTTTGACCAAATTGGCGCTTCCGAATCTGGCTATACTCTATGGCGCGATGCAGGCCAATGTGGATGTTGTCCTGATGGGCGCAGGGATTCCGCGTGAGATTCCGGGGGCTCTCGATCGCCTTGCCGCCCATGAACCGGCGAGCCTGCGCTGTGAGGTCGCGGGCATGCCGTCGGCAGAGGCGCCGTTGATCCGTTTTGATCCGCAATCCTTCGCAGGCGCTTCCGAGGCTCAGGCTCCCTTGCAGCGGCCGGCTTTTTTCCCCATCATTTCATCCTACAGCCTGGCGCTGCTGATGGCCAAAAAGGCCACCGGCCGGGTGCAGGGTTTTGTCATTGAGGGCCCGACTGCCGGGGGTCACAACGCCCCCCCGCGCGGCCCGAAACGGTACGATTCTACAGGTCAGCCCATATACGATGAGCGTGACGCGGTGGATCTCGATGCGGTGGCCGCGCTTGGCTATCCCTTTTGGCTCGCGGGGGGCTTCGGTTCTTCAGACGCCCTCATAGCGGCGCGCGCCAAGGGAGCGGCGGGGATCCAGGTGGGCACGCTGTTCGCCTACTGCACTGAGTCGGGCATGGCGATGGAACTCAAGAAACGCGCGGTAGCGGCTGTTCGCGCGGGGTCCGTGACTGTCCGGTCCGACCCGCTCGCATCGCCGACGGGCTACCCGTTCAAGGTCGTCGACATGGAAGATACGCTGTCCGACCAGGCGATTTATGACGCCCGAAAAAGAGTGTGCGACATTGGTTATCTGCGCGAAGCTTACCTCGATCCAGTGGGGCGCGTCAAGTTTCGCTGCGCGGCGGAACCCGTGGACGATTTTATCGGCAAGGGTGGGCGGGCGGAAGATACAGAAGGCCGTAAATGTTTATGCAATGGGTTGATGGCCACAGCCGGACTCCCCCAGCGCCAGGTGTCTGGAACAGTTGAATCGCCGATCATCACGAGCGGCGACGCGATCGAACTGATCCGGGATCTGCTGCCCCCAGAAAACGACGGCGACGCCTACTCGGCGCAGGACGTAATCGACTATCTGACGAGGACGAGACCGACTTAGGGGCAGATGGTTGATTACTGCATTGCCGCCAGAGTCGTTGACGAACCCCTCCTTGATAACCAATTCGCATCGAATTCATCAATAATATGCATTTCAAATATCATGTTGATTCGTTCATACTGGGTTTTGGGAAGTAAAGCACCCAAAAACCTGAGTGTGGAGGAATCACTATATGAAAATTCTGTTTGTCCTGAACGATCCCCCGTACGGAACGGAACGTTCCTATAACGCACTGCGGCATGCCAATGCGGTCGCAAAACAAGACGGTGTTGAAGTGCGAATTTTTTTGATGGCAGACGCCGTCAACTGCGCAAAACGTGGACAGAAAACACCCGACGGTTACTACAATCTGGAGAAAATGATGACGGTTTCCGGACGCAGAGGCGCCGCCATCGGAGCGTGCGGCACCTGTATGGATGCGCGTGGGCTGGACGCCGAAGAACTCCACGAATTTGCGCACCGCTCCACCATGGAGGAA
Source organism: Bacillota bacterium (assembly GCA_021820825.1). The sequence continues at coordinate 4,092 of JAKADD010000101.1, read as the reverse complement.
CTCTCGGCATGGACGCTTTGGGCGGAGCAGGTCATCGTCTACTAAAACATGCCCACGTCCGGATGGAATCGCATGCTGCGCCCTTGCTCAGACATGGCTGCGCCGAACTCGCGACAGGCAAAGCATACGATTCCGGACTTGCAGAGACATTTTTGAAATGGGGGGCTTTCGATGAAAGGTTCTGTGATCGTTCTTGGCGGCGGGGTTGGCGGAGTCATCGCCGCCAACCTCTTGCGAAAGCGTCTCTCCGCCGAATATAAAGTCACACTGATCGACCGCGAAGAGAACCATGTGTTCGCGCCTTCGCTATTGTGGCTGATGACCGGAGATCGCGATGCCGCGGCGATATCGCGCCCGTTGCATAACCTGCAGGAGAAGGGCATCGAGGTTGTTCGCGGTGACATCGAGCGCATTGATGCAGAGAATCACACTGTCCTGGTGAATGGACAGAGCATCTCGGGGGATTATCTGATCGTGGCATTGGGAGCCGCGCTTGCGCCTGAGGATCTTCCGGGGTTGGACACGGGCTACAGTTTTTATGACCTGAAAGAAGCCGAGCGACTGCGACAGCAGGTCGCGACATTTCAGCAGGGGCATGTCGTAGTGCTGACCGCGTCTCCCGTCTATAAATGTCCCGCCGCTCCCTATGAAGCGGCGATGCTGCTCAGTCACTATTTTCAAACGCATGGTACGCGTTCGCAAATCAGGATCAGCTTCTATGCCGCTGAGGGAGGGCCGCTTGCCGTGGCGGGTAAAAACGTAACAGAAGCCGTTCAGCAGATGCTGCAGGAACGGGACATCGCCTATCATCCACAACATGTGATCCAGACCATCGACGCAGGCGCCCATACCCTTCATTTTGCGAACGGGGTCCAGGATTCCTATGATTTGCTGGTCTATGTGCCCGCGCACAAACCGCCGCAAGTCATTCGGGAATCAGGTCTGCTTGGACAAAATGGTTGGGTGGAGGTGGATCGGCATACCCTGGAGACGAAGGTTCCCGGCGTATACGCGATCGGCGATGTCACCGGAATTCCCCTGGAGATGGGGAAACCATTGCCGAAAGCGGGTGTCTTTGCCCATGGACAGGCGAAAGTGGTTGCGAACAATATAGCCTGCAAAATTACCGGCAAAGGACGTCTCATGGAATTCGCTGGTCACGGTGAGTGTTTTGTGGAGATTGGCGATCATAAGGCAGGATTTGCGCGCGGGAATTTTTACGCAAGTCCGTCGCCTGCCGTAAAGGTGTTCCGGCCGGGCGTGCGTTGGCATCTGGGAAAAGTGGCGTTCGAAAAGAACTGGTTTCGGGCGTGGTTCTGATTATTGAATAGACAGATCGTCGCTGGACGGTGTCGATGAGTCGTCCAGACCGCGCGGCGGTCTGTCAAGAACCGCCTTTCTGATAAACGTTTTGAACGCCAGGGCGCCTGGGGATGGATGGCGGGCTTTATTGGATGCGATAAAAAAAGACCGGGAAACACGAAAAGGCGCATGGTGCACTGTATGGATCAATCCGCAGCGCATTTCAGACCGAACTGCGGACAGCGACAGAAAGCCGATGGCAGAGCCGACCATGATGGCCTGCTTGATGGCCTCTGTCGTTTCAAATTCAATGGACAGCGGCAGTTGCCAACCCAAGCGCGCGGCATGCCTTTCGATGGCTTCCCTGGTTCCTGAGCCTTCGGCGCGCAGCAACAATGGAAACTGCTGAATGGATTCAAATGTAATGTTTTGCTGTTGTGACAGCGGGTGCCCAGGGCCCATCGCCAACACGATTTCGTCCTGAAGAAATGGCTCCACATAGAGTGCGTTGGATGTGATAGGCCCAGATACTACGGCAATGTCGACGGCGCCGTTTTCCAGCTTGTGCAGCACATCGTGTGTACAGGAAATCGAAATCTTCGTTTGGATACCGGGATACTTGCGGGTGAACTGCAGTATGGTATGGGGTAAAATATAGTTGCCGATCGTTGAACTGAGTCCAATGTGGAGAGAACCGGATTCCAGGTTCTTTAAGGTATCGATTGCGAGACGGGTGCTGTCCACGAGGCGCAAAATCTGTTCACACTGCCTGAACAGTACATAGCCTGCCTCGGTGAGGGAAATCTTCCGGCCAGATCGGTCGAACAGCGGCAAGCCGACAGTGTTCTCCAGCGCCTCGATCTGTCGCGACACCGCGGGCTGACTGAGATTCAACTCTTCCGCCGCCCGTGTAAAATTGAGATGGCTCGCAACCTGATAAAAGGTTTTTAGCTGATGAAAGTCCATAGAGAACATCCTTCTCAGGTTTGAAGTGATGTCATGCGCCGTCATGTGCTTTAGCAACATGATAGCACATGGCGGTGCGATCGCGCTGTTCGGCGCAGACTGCACAGGGGTTAGCAAGAGGAAACGAGGGGAAGTACGCGTGGCTGAACTGCCTCCCATTCATTTGACATCCTATTCTCCAGGGGCTGGCTGAGCTTGCAAAGTCGGTCCACTCGACTTGGCGCACGTGTTGCGCTCACTACACTTTTCGGTGTCGGAAGATGTACTTCTCGGTTGCGGCGATGACGCGAGCGTCGTTCGGGTTACGGACGACTATGCAATCGTTCAGACGATTGACTACATCAGTCCTGTCGTCAACGATCCATACGAGTTTGGCCGCGTTGCGGCGGCCAATGCGCTGAGCGATATTTACGCCATGGGAGCAACCCCGTCGTTTGCCCACAATCTTGTCGGATTTCCGGTCAACACGTTGCCGATCGGGTATCTGGTTGAGATTCTTCGCGGCGGCGCGGACATGATGAAAGCGGCTGGAGTGCCGATTGTGGGCGGGCACACATATGAGGATCATGCGCCGAAGTACGGGCTGACGGTCACCGGTTCTGTGCACCCTGACCGCTATATCGCCACCAACACTGGCGAGGCGGGTGATGTCCTGGTGTTGACAAAGCCGCTTGGAATCGGGTTGATCACCACCGCCATCGACAGGGAACTGGCCAGCGCAGAAATGGAGCGCAGGGTGATTGAGGTGATGACCACACTCAACGACAGGGCAGCACAGGCGATGGGTTCCGTGGGTGTGAACGCCTGCACCGATGTGACTGGGTTCGGGTTATTGGGCCACCTGTACGAGATGGTAAAAGAGCGCAACCTGTGTGCAAACCTTTTCTATTCCGCGATACCCGTGATTGCAGGAACTCGGCAACTGATCTGTGAGGAGACGTTATCCACCGGAACGCGGAACAATCGGTTGCTGCTGCATGACAAGGTGGACTGGAATGGACAGATCAGCGAGTCTGACCGATGGATTCTTTACGATGCGCAGACTTCAGGCGGTCTGCTGATCAGTGTTGCGGAGGATAGGGCGGCGCGACTGATGCAAGCGCTCGCCGACAGGGGATGCGATGCTGCCGAGATTGGCCGGCTACAGCACTCTGAAGCGGGGGAAAGACAGTTGATCGTCGGGCAGTAGTGTTTTCGCCTGCGCATCACGCGTCGTCGCACAGAGGGCAGCGTATGAAAACTGTTTATGTTTACACAAGCGTCTGGAGAGATGGGGTGAACGTGTGTGATATGGCGTTTCTTTGATACTGCGGTACAATGTCTGGAACATGTGGCGGCCTATCTCGAACGGCGGGATGCGGAAAATAATCTGGCGCTTGGCATCCTGTATTCTCTCGTTGACGGAAGGACGGGAGGCATTCTGCAAGCGGAACCATTGCTTGGCATGGTGGAAAATAACGGTCGACCCATGCTGGTGTTTGTCATGACGCCGCCTATGCAAATGGTCATTGCCAGCGTTGAAGCAGGCCCTGTTCCCCGAGAGGCGATACAGACTGCTGTCGCGAGCCTCGCTGCGTCGGGTGCGTCCGTTCCTGGAGTGGTTGGTGAACCTGAGACCGCAAACGCATTTGCTGAACATTGGGGGATGAAACTCGGGTGTTCATACGAGATCGTGATGAATCAGCGCATCTACAGACTGGATCGGGTAAATGAGATCCGGCGCGGATCGGGAAGATTGCGGAACGCCGAGGAGGCCGACGCAGAACTGGCGGCGAACTGGATTCGCGAGTTCTCAATCGAAGCTGGCGGCGAACCGATGCCGTA
>JAKADD010000100.1 GCA_021820825.1 Bacillota bacterium | reverse complement strand
TCAATTCCGATCTCCTGAAAGGCATCCTCATGGATCTGATCGCCAGCGGCAAAACGGTGGTGTTCTCCAGTCACCAGATGGACCATGTCGAAAGCTTTTGCGAACAGATCTGTCTGCTCAAACGGGGCCGCATCATTTTGCAGGGAAATCTGCGCGAAATCAAACGCGGATACGGGCGCACCAGCCTGCTCATCAAGACGGATCAGGATATCACGGCGTCGCTTGCGGCGCAGCTTGGGGCGTCGGTCACACGACAGGCCAACGGATACGAAATCAAACTGGATAGCGAAGAGAGAGCGCAAGCAATCTTGCAGACACTGGTCGAAGAACGCGTGCCCGTGGTCAAATTCGAAATCGCGGAACCCTCTCTCCATGACATCTTCATCGAAAGGATGGGCGAGTGAACGTGCGCCAATTTCTCAACGTACTGTCTTTCACCTATCAGGAACGCGTTCGAACCAAGTCGTTCCTGGTCACCACCATATTGATGTTCGTCATCATGATCGTCGTCTCGGCGGGGCCTGCGTTGCTCAGCGAATTCTCGCACCAGGCGCCAGGCAGAATCGTTCTGATCAATGAGGCGCGGCAGTTTCCGATTGCGTCCGCAAGTTTGCGCACGCAGATGGGCAGTGGATATATCTGGCAAACAGATCAACTCTCGCACCTGCCTGTCCTGCGCAGCGAACTGAAGCGGGGCCAGGACAACCTCGCCGGCATTGTGGTCATTCAGCCGCAGGGTATAGCCGCGCCCCCACTCGTCACAACCATCGTCCGGAGCGCCAACCCAGCGTTTGTCGGGCCCCTGCAAACCTATCTGCAGTCGCTGTATTCACTCACAGCCATGCGCAGACAGGGTCTGACCGCCGCGCAGGATGCGCTGGTCATGGCCAAAGTTCCGCTGCGTCTGGTCCAGGTGGTTCCCACGCACCAGAACCGCTATTTCCCCATCTATTTTTTGGAAATGCTGCTGTACATGTTCGTGCTGCTCTATGGCTCAATGGCCATGATGTCAGTGGCTGCGGAAAAGAGTTCGCGTGTACAGGAACTGCTGATCGCGAACGTCAAGTCAGTGACTCTCATGTACGGCAAACTGGTCGGAATCAGCCTGGTTGGCTTGACTCAATATCCCCTGATCCTGATCGCGGCCTATATAGGTTCCCACTTGGTTCCCGGTCAATCAGGCGCCGCGCAGGCCCTGTTTTATGGTCTGACGCCTGGGTTGCTGGCCCTGTTTCTCGTCTTTTTCCTGCTCGGGTTCTTCCTGTTTGCGACGTTCTACGCTGCGGTGGGTTCCCTCGTCAGTCGCGTAGAAGATGTGTCCCAGGCGTCGTCGCCGATCACCATGGTCTTCCTGTTATCGTTCATGGCGGCCATGTATGCGCTGAGTTCGCCCACCAGCGCCTGGGTCACCGTCCTGTCCTTCATTCCGAATTTCATTCCGATGGTCATGTTTGCGCGGGAAGGCATGACCACAGTTCCGCCGCTGCAACTGGCGGCCGCAATCGTGATCCTCTTCTGCTCCGTGCTGCTCAGTGGCTACATCTCCGCAAGGATCTATCGGATCGGCGTCACCTTATACGGAAAGCGCCCCACGCTGCGCGAAGTATTGGCGCTGCTGCGCGCGCAGTGAGCGCGTGCGGGTTTGCGCGTTGCGCCTACGCTCTGCTGCGCGACCCCAGATACAGCGAACCCAGAATCATGGCCGCACCGAGGTAAAAGAATGGCGACGGCCTGGTATGCACAATCAGGATGGACAGCAGCACCCCAAACACCGGTTGAAAATACAGTGTAAGCGCCGCCACGGACACGGGCACTGTTTTCAGGGCGAGCATCCATAGCGCATAGGCGCCTGTCGTTGCGAGCACAGCCAGATACGCAAGCGCGATCCATGCCGTTCCTGTGAGCGCATGCGGCGCCTGCCCGCCTGTTGCCAGCCAGATGGGCAATGTGCCAAAAAACCCTCCCCATAGCGTTGCGCTGGTGGCCGCCGTGGCTGTGATCCGGACGCTGAGATATTTGGAGTATACATTGTACAGCGCGTAGCAGACGACGGCCAGCACCAGCAGGGCATCCCCTGCCGCATACCCTGTGCCTGCGGGACCGGGAAACCCTGCAATCGCCCAGGCGCCAAAAAGGGACAGGCCAATCGCGAGTTTGCGGTGAAAAGGCAGCGGCTCTTTTGTCGCAAACGCCACAATCAATACGGTGAACAGGGGCTCCATGGCGATTGCAATCGCCGCAAGCGCCGGAGTTGAGAGATAGAGCCCTTCCGTTTCCAGATACACTGGCAGGGCGAAACCCAGAACGCCAAGAACGAATGACAGTGCGACAAGGCGCAGATCCCAGCGCTTCCCGCGCGGGAGTTTTAGAAACGGCGTCAACAGGAGCGCGCCGACTCCGAGGCGAACCAGGGTCAAAAACACGGCCGACATATGGCTCACAGCGATCGCAGTGGCCGGGAAACTCCCAGACCAGATCAGATTGGCTGCAAACAGAAACAGCAGACCGGCGTATCGTTTTGATGTGGTTGCTGTCATCCAGCTGCGAAGAACGCGCAGCGGCATATCACGCTCATCGTGGTACAACCTCTTCCCGCTTGCGGCTGTGATCGTGAATATCCAGATGCAGGGCAATCACCGCCATCGCCAGCAGCGGCAACGGTCCCACACCCAGAGCAAAACGCCCTGGCAACGCAGCAGCCTGCCCCAAAAGCCAGAACAGCAGCAGAATGGCGGCGGCCTCCACAGTCACCCATGCACGCCCTGACCAGGGGAATAGCTGGATGACAACCACAATCAGAAGGAGTGCGAACAAGCCATTCAGAAATGGATCAATGACCCCGCCCGAGACGACCGCGTGAGCGATCCACGAAGCGTCTGCGCCTGCAGCGGCCCGGACGCCCGCCAACTGCCGCAACAGATGGCCCGATCTCCACAGATACCCGCTCGGAGACAGTTGCCAGAGCGCCAGAACGGCGACGCAACCCGCCAGAACACGCGAAAACAGCAAAGCGGCCCGGCCGTTTTGCCAGTTGACCGCAGGATAGAGCAGCGCCATGGAGAACATGGCGACGACTGCCGCCGCTCCGGGAAATCCAGTAAATGCGCTCGCCATCCCGGTAAACAGACCGCCAAACGCTTCTCCAAATACCCACTCCCAGAGCGCCAGGACCAGTGAAACCCAGAGCGCGGCCCGCCCCGCCGCATGTCTGCGACCCAAATACAGCGTCAGACTCATGGAAATTTGCAATAAAATGGAGATAATATTGCTGGCGGTGGGATCCCAAAACCAGATGCCCGCAGCCCACGACAGGGCACTGCCCAGCCAGTGCGGCTGATGCAGTAACTGAAGACTCGCAAGATAGGCAGCAGAAGATTCCAGAACCATCACTGGCCGTACTTGCAACAGCCCGCTGGCGGCCCAATACAACACCAGCGTCAGCCACAGAAAACGATAACCGCGCGATCGCGCGGACCACGAAACGGACGAGGCTGACTGCCGCGTATGCGCCGGAGCCCCGCCCGGCTGGCCAGAATCGGCCGGCGTATCCCGCACCGTATTGTAGACAGCTCGCATGACGTACGCGCCAGCAACCTTGAATACAACGAGGAACCCAAATGCGACCAGCACATCCAAAAGCGAGGTGTAGTAATCGGCGAGCAGTGACGAATGCAAGACAGGCCCTCCCTGACCGTACAAGAACAGTCTTACGCTAGCTTTTAAACAGCAGATGAATAAGATTTTTGATCGTGGGACCCGGCGGGAAGATCACAAACAGCATCAGGTAAACCACGAGTCCAGTGCCAGCCGATATGAACCACATGACCGCAGTCCACGGCGCCACGCGTTTGTGTTTGCGAAACCGCCTGCGCGCCGCCAGAGTGAGCGTGATCACTCCAAGAACAGCCGCCAGCGTCGCCAGCATCACATGCACTTGCAAAAAGGCATTATAGGCGCCCGCTATGCCGGATGGTCCGCCAAATGAAGTATCCCCAATGATCAGTGTAGCCAGCGCATAACTGACAAAAAACAAGGCGCCAAACACCGAGGCTGTAATCATCAATTTGCGATGAAGATGTACCCGGTTGCGCCGAATCGCAGCCCATCCAAACGCCGCCGCAATGGCGCTGACAATCATAAACAGCTCATTCACCAAACCCCAGCCTGCCGCCATACTGATCCCCTTTCAACTCGACCGCTTCAGCCCGCTGCGCCAGTCTTCCACATACCGCCCAGCGTATCGATCATATCATATAACAGGAATAGCGGGCATGGACGCACATCCGCACAGCCAAACATGACATTTATGCGTAACCCGGGTACAATGAATCATATTGTAACCGGATTCTGACTGTCGGGGGCGAAGTCAACTTTGAACAGTATGGCGTTCCTGGTCTCAGCCCTTGGCGTGGGACTGCTTCAGGGATTCGTACACTGCGCGGGCATGTGCGGCCCCTTTGTCATGGCCTACAGTCTGTCGCTTGACCCGCAAAAAAACATTGCGGGTGAGTTGACACTGCGCAGGAAGTTCACTCGCACCCTTCTGTACGCCCATCTGCCGCACAACCTGGGCAGAATTTTTTCGTTTACCCTGCTCGGGATCATGTTCGGCGCGATCGGCTCCTTTGTCGATGTGGCCGCAAAGACAGCGGGGGTGCAGGCTGTCGCTGCCTTCCTGGGCGGTGGAATCATGATCGCGTGGGCGGTGGATGAACTGCGCACAGGGCATGGCGCAGGTTTTCTGGAACGCTGGTCGCTGCTGAACTTTAAGCCACTGCAGGCCCGCCTGCGTCAGGCCATGAACCGACACGACCCCCTGGGCGCTTTCCTGGCAGGCATTCTGCTGGGACTGCATCCTTGTGGGCTGCTGTTTGCGATGCTGATTTCCGCATCGGCGAGCGGCTCCGCAATCCAGGGAGGACTCACGATGCTCGCCTTTGGAATCGGCACGGTTCCCGCCCTGCTCACAGTCGCGGCCGCAGGTTTCTATGGCCGCCGCAGACTCCAGGGACGGGCGTTTTCCTATGTCGCCGCTGCGCTGATTGCACTGAGCGGCATCCTGTTTATTCTCCGGGGAATGGTGATCAATCAATGGATACCAAGCGTGAATCCGTGGTTATTCTAGCCTGCCATTTGTGTGAAGAACCGGTGCAGACGCCTGTTTATGCAGAGGAACACACATTTTGCTGTCACGGTTGCCGGGGTCTGTGGAATGTGCTTGGAGAAGAAGAAATGGTCAGGCTAAAGAGCGGATCCGCCGTCGACTGGGGCATCGCGCGCGACCAGCGCGACGACATCCCCGACAGGCCCCCGGCCTACCTGGACGCTGAAACGTCTACACTGTCTCTGGACGGGGTCTGGTGCGCCTCCTGTACGACCCTGATTGAGCATGTGGTGACGCGAACGCCTGGAGTCCTGGCCGCCAAAGTCGATTTTGCCACGAGCACCGCGCGGATCGCCTTTGACGCCAGCAGGACAAGTCCAGGCGATCTGTGCGTGCGCATTGCGGATCTTGGCTATACGGCTGTCGAAACGGCGCCGGGAACCGACACCGCCTTTCGCGCGGATACGTTGCTGCTGCGCCGATTTACTGTGTCTGCCCTGCTGATCGTCGTCATGATGATGCTCAGCATACCCATCTGGCTGGGCTATTTAGGGGATCTGCCAGTTGCGCTGCGGGATACGCTTTCCTATACACTGTGGATCCTCACGACTCCCGTCGTATTTTGGGGAGGCTGGCCGTTTCTGAGGGGTGCATGGTCCTCCGTGCGCCATCGCATCGCGACGATGGATTTGCTCATCGCCGTCGGCGCCGTGTCCGCCTATGCCTACAGCGTATTCAGCGTGGTCACGGCGGGCCGTTTCCTATACTTTGACACAGCCAGTTTTCTGATCAGTTTTCTTCTGCTGAGTCGCGCCTTGGAATCGCAAACGAAACGCCAGGCCACGCAGGTCGTGGAGATGATGGGACAGTTTACGCCGCGGGAGGCGCGTGTCCAGCGAGGCGATGCGGAACAGACCCTCCCTCTGTCCGAGGTGCGCGTCGGAGAGCAGGTGATCGTAAATCCCGCGCAACGAATACCCGTTGACGGCGTCGTCACTGCAGGTGAAGGCATGGTTGACGAATCGCTGCTGACAGGAGAGTCGCAATGGATCGCCAAACGGCTGCAGGATACTGTGTATGCCGGAACACTCAACCAGATGGGCAGTCTGGTCGTCCGCGCAACCAGGGTCACTGACACGCTGCTCCAGCAGACAGCAGACTATGTCCGCTCTGCGCAAGTTAATTCGTCGCAGTATCAACGCATCGCAGATAATATCCTGCGCATTTTCGTGCCCGTGGTTCTCATGGCGGGAATCGCTACATTTGGACTGGGTATGTTGCTGGGCCGTCTGAGTCTCACTGACGCGTTGCTGCGTTCAGTCGCCGTACTGGTCATTGGCTGCCCGTGCGCGCTCAGTGTGGCAACCCCGCTGGCGGTGCTCGGCGGCATACGCAGACTGAATGAATTCGGCATTTTGCTGCGCAAAAGCGAAGCGCTTGAGAGAGCGTCCCGGATAGATACACTGATTGTGGACAAGACAGGCACCATAACGACAGGACAAATGACGCTGCAGGCCGTGTACCCGCCTCTTACGGACGAGCTTTGGCGACTCGTCGCGGCTGCTGAGTATCCAAGCGACCATCCGGTTGGCAAAGCGATCGTCAGGGCTGCTGCGGCAAGGTCCGGCCATCCGGAGCTTCCGGGCCCGACCGCTTCCTTCGAACAAATGAGCGGTTGGGGAGTGAAGGCGGTTGTCGACGGCCGGCTGGTCACTGTGGGGGCGGTCGCGCAGGACACGCCGCTCACCAGCGATTTCGCGGATATCCTGGAAACATGGCGAAGCGCAGGCTATACACTGGCGATCGTCACGGTGGACGGCGCCGCCCGAGCAGTGATGAGTTTTGCGGACGGCATCCGTCCGGACGCGACAGGCTTGGTCTCCTCGCTTGCGAATCTCGGCGTGCGCGTCATCATGGCAAGCGGCGACCATGCTCAGGCAACGGAAACGGTGGCGCAAACCATCGGCGCTGAAAAGTGGCACAGTCGGCTAAGCCCTGTGGACAAAGCGGAACTTGTCAGGACGCTGCAATTGGCAGGCCATTCTGTGGCCTTTATCGGCGACGGAGTCAACGATGCGCCCGCCCTGGTGCAGGCTGATCTCGGCGTAGCCATGGGTTCTGGCGCGGATATTGCGGTGCAGACAGGCCATTTTGTACTGACCCGATCCGACCTGACCGGCGTTCCAAAACTGTTTCAGCTGAGCCGGCAGGTGCGTGGTACAATCCGGGTCAATCTTGGCTGGGCAATCAGCTATAACGCTGTGGGCCTTGGCGCCGCCGCCTTTGGCCTGGCCAGTCCGGCCATCGCCGCATTGGCCATGCTCCTGTCCAGTGCGTTTGTACTCGGAAATTCAATGCGGATCATAGGATTTTCTCCCAAAACCTATGCCCGGGGAATCATCGTTGCCGTCAGCTTTGGAACACTGCTGGGCGCCTTTGCGCTGCTCGGATGGTAGTCGATTACAGACGTTACGGAGGGCGAAGACCTTGCAAAAACCATCCGTCTTTTTTCTTGCCTGGAGGCCCGAAGCTCTCCTTTTGCTGATCCTGCTCGCCTGCAGCTACTTCGTGGTCACCGGACCTTTAAGAAAACACATTCACCCCGGTCCAGAACTGACCCAGCGCGGCAATCGAGCGGCGTTTCTGGCGCTGCTGGCGCTGCTCTTCATTGCGATTGGTTCACCCCTGAATGAGTGGGCGCAAACCCGATCGTTTGTGGCTTACGTTGTGCAGATGCTGCTCATGACAATGGGCATTGCATGGTTGACGATTCTGAGCATCCCGGACTGGTTATGGCAGTCCCTTTTGCAGGCGCAAAGTGTGCGGTACGTCATGACGCGGTTTACAAAACCAGCCATTGCAAGTCTCACGTACAATCTGGTTGCGGCCATCACACTGTTGCCCGCTGTGG
>JAKADD010000099.1 GCA_021820825.1 Bacillota bacterium | reverse complement strand
CATTTACGCACCCGTAAGCTGAAGAAGGACGTCCTTAGTCTTCATACTTTTTTAATACTAAAACAGCATTGTGTCCCCCAAAGCCGAAAGAGTTCGATATACCTATTTTAAGCTGTGCACTTCTGGCTTTATGAGGTACATAATCAAGATCACATTCCGGATCAGGGTTCTCTAAATTGATCGTTGGTGGAATTATACCTTCCTGAAGGGTTTTGGCGAGGGCCACAGCTTCGACTCCTCCGGCAGCGCCCAGCGTGTGCCCCATCATTGATTTGTTGGCGCTTATCGCAAGTTTGTAGGCATATGCTCCAAACAGCCGCTTGATGGCGTTTGTTTCAGACACGTCCCCGATAGTGCTCGTCGCGTGGGCATTTATGTGGTCAACCTCTTCTAACGCAATCCCAGCATCTTCAATCGCTTCCTTCATAGCCTGAACTGCACCCGAACCATCCGGATCTGGCGCAACGATGTGGTACGCGTCGGCGGATGCACCGTATCCTATGACCTCAGCGTAAACATAGGCATCACGTTGTTTCGCGTGTTCCAGCGTTTCCAGCACAACGATTCCCGCACCCTCGGAAGCTACAAACCCGTTCCGTTTCGCGTCAAATGGGCGACTCGCACGCTGTGGTTCATCATTGCGAGTCGAAAGAGCGGTCGCATTTCCAAATCCCGAAAGCGTGAGTTCATTGATTGCAGCCTCTGTCCCGCCTGCGATGACAACATCAGCCTTGTTATGCTGCAGCAGCCGAAACGCCTCACCGATCGCATTGTTGCCTGTGGCACACGCCGTCACAGGCGCCATGCATGGTCCCTTTGTTCCAAAATGGATACTTACTTGGGCTGCCGCCATATTTGTAATCATCATAGGAACCATCGTTGGACTTACTCGCTTGGGTCCACGGCTGAGCAAGGTTTCATGATTGTCCAATAACGTTTGAATACCACCAATGCCACTCCCAATGTAAACCCCAACTCGTTCAGGACTCTCGTTATCCATGTTGATGTTTGCGTTGTCGATGGCTTGCTTTGCCGCAGCTAAAGCAAATTGACAAAACCGATCCATTCGACGAACCTCGCGACCAAATAAGGTGTCGGGATGAAAGGCTCGAACGATTCCCGCGATTTTTGATTTATGGTGTGTAACATCAAATGTGTCAATCTTGGATATCCCCGATTTTCCGGAAATAAGTGAATTCCAGAATGTATTTACCTCGTTTCCGAGTGGCGTTATTACGCCCATGCCAGTGATAACCACTCTTTCCACTACGCATTCCTCCATTCGATATCTCCTCGTACAGAATGCCACAAATTTTATCCTGGTACAGGTTGCAGTTTATACTGGTATCATTAGTAACACGATGACTTCATATGGAGGAGTACGCGGTGAAAGATGTTACGCGACGGCAAGCGCTGTCCGACTTTTTAAAGACCCAAAGAGGCAAGCTGCAGCCACATTCCGTTGGATTACCTGTTGGCGGTCGAAGGCGCACACCCGGCCTCAGGCGCGAAGAGGTCGCATTTCTGGCAGGGGTGAGTACAACTTGGTACACGTGGCTGGAACAAGGACGGGACATTTCAGTGTCAGCACAAGTACTGGACTGCATCGCCAATGTTCTTCGCCTGAATGAGGACGAACGCAAGTATTTGTTTATGCTTGCTACTGGTCAACACGAGAATCCAGTGCTGAAACCCAGTACTACAGAAATCAGTCCAGCGATAAATCTGATTCTTGACGAACTGCGTTACTTTCCAACCATTGTTTCGGATCGGAGGAGTAATGTTATTGGTTGGAACGAGGCTGCAGCCAAGGTATTCATTGACTTCGGTTCAGTTCCTGCGCAAGAACGCAACATTTTGTGGATTTTATTCACGAGGAAAGAATTCAAAGCGTTGGCGGGAAATTGGAATGACTTTATCCGTGGATTTGTCGCGATTTTTCGGTCGTATTATGGACAGTTCATAGGCGACCCTTGGTATGCCGATTTTTTGAACAAGATTAGCGACGCAAATCCTGAATTCCTGAGTTTCTGGAATCATAATGAAGTAAGTTCAGCTCCTGAGGTGTTCATTGAATTCAGACATGCGAAGGCAGGAAAGATGCTGTTTGACCTAACTTCTTTGCAAATTCAGGGAAGTAATGATGTACGAATCAGCGTATACACTCCTTCGAAAGGATCTAACACAGAAGGAAAAATCAAGAACCTGATTCACAAGTAAACCATTAGGACACGGTTATCATCAGATAATTCCGCCCCTGGCAATACCCTGGCAACCCTTGCCTGGTATTCAGCCAGACTTTCCTCGATAACCTGAGAAATTCGTGAGTCTGGTACTGCTTGTTCAATTCTAAACGGTCTTTGAGGCCCATTCACATAGACTGCTCCCTTAGTGGAGGAATCATGCTGGCCTCTGGACTATTAGGCACTATCCTCCGGTAATTGTGTCCATCAACTTGTATTGACATTTCTCGCCAGTCACAAGGACGAGCGTTCCGGCCAGTTGCCGGGAAGGAGACTGACTCGCTCTTCATTCACCTCCGCGACTCTCGCAGAACCACATCCAACAAGCCCGGGAACCGCTCATCCAGTTCGCGGCGGCGAAGTGACATGTAGCGGTGTTTGCCTTCGATGCGCGTGTAGGTTACCCCAGCCTCTCGCAGCACCTTAAAGTGATGCGAGATCGTTCCTTTGGTAAGCGAATAGTTGAATGATCCGCAAGACTCTTCCTTGACTTTGGCGAGCGCCTGCACAATTTGCAGGCGAACGGGATCGCTCAGCGCGTGAAAGATGTCTGTGATCTGAAATGTCTCCGGATCGGGGTGAACGGGCTGCCTCATCAGAATTCCCTCGCGATCAAAAATCTCTGTTCTCATACACCGGAGGACCGCCGATTCAACTGTGGTTTCGATCCTTCGCCAAGAATCGTACTATTATTGACGATCATACCATGGCGAGCCGATCGCATCCATCGTCTCTCACGGATATTCTTTCCGGCTCGCTTGACATTTTGCCCCGAAACAGTATCATAGTTTTATAATAATCAAACTAAAGGAGAGATATTTATATGCAGACACGAATAGGGTTGCTCGCGCTCGGCACCTTCACAATTGGAACCGATGTATTCGTCATTGCGGGCGTGCTCCCCAGCGTTGCCAACGATCTGCGCGTTTCTGCGGCTGCAGCGGGCTGGTTGCTCACCGCCTTTGCGGTCGCGTATGCCTTCGGTTCGCCGATCCTCGCGACCGCTTTTGCCCGTGTGCCGCGAAAGCTCCTTTTGACTGCTTCTCTGGCCGCTTTTTCAGTGGCCAACGGGATCGCCGTCTTCGCGTCGGGATATGATCTGCTGCTCGGCGCCCGCGTCATGGCAGCGCTCGCCGCCGCCTTGTATACCCCGACCGCCGCCGCCGTTGCGGCAGCCGCAGTTCCACCGGCAGGGCGAGGGCGCGCCCTCGCCACGGTTATGGGAGGAATGACGATTGCCATTTTGTTTGGCGTTCCGCTCGGCGCCTGGATTGGTGAAACGCTGACGTGGCGCTACACCTTCGCGTTCATCGCAGGCATTGGAACGCTGGCGACGATCGGCATCACCATTCTCATTCCAGCGGTTCCGCCGGCGGCCATTGTCTCGTTAAGAGAACGCCTGCGACCACTGAGAAAGAGAAGCGTTCTCGCGGCGCTCGGCGTCACCGTCTTGGCGACTGCAGGTGGGTTCACGCTGTACACGTATTTGGCGCCGTATTTGATCGAATTTGACCACGCTGGACCGACGGGTGTCAGCGCCGCTCTGTTTCTGTTTGGCGCTTTTAGCGTAATGGGCAACGTCCTCGGCGGAAAGGCGGCAGACCGCTTTGGCCCCGACCGCGTGATCCGTCTTGGCCTGTTCACCGTCGCCTTCGCACTCTTGGCGGTACGTTTGGCGTCTTCGTCCGCCATCGCCGTCAGCCTTGCGATTGCGCTCTGGGGCGTTGCGGGCTGGCTGTACCAAGCCCCTCTGCAACATCGGTTGATTGGAATCGCCGACTCGGCGCAGGCAGTAGCGCTTGCACTGAATGGCTCTGCCATCTACGCGGGCATCGCCATCGGATCTGGACTCGGGGGTCTCCTGCTGCGTGAAGGATTGTTGGCGTTCCTCGGGATTGTCGGAAGCGCGTTGGCATGGGCCGCTCTCGCGTTGGATTACGCAGCCTTTGGTCTCGGCAAGAGTCGCGCATGCGCGGTCGAATGCCGCTGACGACGTAGGATCCAATGATTGCTGTTACTGACGATAATCCATGCCAACAAGCCGTTTTTGACAATGGCGGCGCCAAGGACTACTTGTAGGGCCACCAAAATCAGGCTGGCTATGTCCATCACGGAGCAAGGCCGTCTGGCGAAAGTCTGCGGATTTTGATCCGGAATACCAAGACGGTTAAGACAAGAATCATAATGGAAACGATCGCTGGCATGGTTGTCGGCATATCGGTATAATTGTCTTGTAATGAGCTCGACCTCTCGATTTGAAAAGGCAGGAGCCTGTTAGGGGTGGGTGGGGCGATGAGACGCAGCAAAAGGATCGGAATATTTTCTGCTGGCGCAGTGGTCGTTTTGTTCGCGGCCGCTGTTGGGATCTGGCGCTGGTCCGTGTACGCGCAGCATCAGCAGACGGTTGCTGAGTACCAGAAATGGATGGCGGCCGCGATTCAGGGCATACACTCGAACCAGTTGGGAAATGCGCTCAAGGATGTCCGTAAGGCGGCGCAGTATGAGAAGACTGGCGTTATTTTAACCATGGAACGCGTTTTGGAGAAGACAGAGCGGCGAGGTCTGAAGCTGAGCGCCGGAACGAGCCCTGCGGAACCGCTGACGGTCGACGGGGGAAAAGTGGTGCAGGGCAAATACGATATTGTCCAGTTGGCTGCCAGCGCAAATAACTTCCAAAAATTCGGCAACAACATTATGAACACCCTGGATTTTCAAGCTTTTGTCGATCGGGAGCCCATCGGCGCGACGGTTTACGCTCTGGTCATACTTCCAAACGGCGCACAGCGCACGGTAAAGACAACCGTTGTGCCCCTGCCGTCGGGAAGCATTGGATTCACCGGCCAGTATACGAACCAGCGATATGGGGTGTCCGTCAACCTGCCGACTCTTGTCACAGGCGCCATATCGTATGGCTGGATTCCGTCCTTCCGTCCCACGGACGGCGACGGAAGGACGTTTACTGATCCGCTGAATCCACACATCACCGTGGTTGCCTATGGATCGAACAACGTCATGAGTCAATCTCCGGGCGTCTCCATTCCTCCATCCGCACATATTTTGAGGAATGTGCAGATTGGCAACTATCCGGCGATCATCTATACGAACGTTCAATCCGCGCAAAACATTCCTGTCTTTTCCGAAAGCATTGTGGCGGGCGCTTCCAATCTGCAATCGTCCAATGAGGTCGATGTCGCGGTTCCGCAACTCCTGTTGCCGCAGTGGCAACCCATTGTCAGCACCATCATCGACTCGTTCAAACCTGGGGATTTGAGCCAAGCGTATTGAGAGGGCTTGGCCGGACTTGCCGAGAACCCGATAAAATGACTCCAACAACGGGCTGACCTTCTGGCAACATAACTTCAAAAGGATACCCTTTCGCATTGGATGTCACAGGAACCACGATGCACAGTCCCGTCCTCTCGTTGTAAACAGTAGGCGACACCACCATCGCTGGTCGTAGCCCAGATTGTTCATGGCCCACACGAGGATCGAACACCATCCAGACGAGATCGCCACGCTTGGGACAATATGGCGTGCCGTTCACCACGTCTCTCTCCCCATCGGCTTGCCCCAATCGGTTTCCGAGTGCGTGTTTTCCACAGTCACTTTGTCCAATAACTCTTCGAGACTGTATTGCTTTCGGCGTATCACAATTTCGTTATCCCTTTGCACCACGTCAATCGGTGTTCCCTCCGCCATGTGCAGATGCTCTGCCATCGTACGGGGAATGCGAACACCCAGACTATTGCCCCACTTTGCCACGCGACTTTGCATTGCCAACACTCCTTTGCCATGTATATATACATAGTATATCCGCAAATTGCATTTTGGCACACCTGCTCCCTCGCACACTGCAATTCAGAACAAGCAAGCTCTATCGTCACGGCTTTCTTGCAATCATGATGTCCATGGCGTGCCGATGCGGAATCCCGCTCGATTCACAATCGAAGATGACCTCCGAGAAGGATAGAATTTCCCAGTCCCAGTACAGCTGCAGCAAGTCCCCGGATCGATAGAAGAATTCATCATCGCCCCAGTCGGGAGCTATTTTAATGAAAGGCTTCTCAACGAACGCGTTAAACGCGTTCAACCCTCCGGTGTGGGTGTGCGCCTTATAATTCTGAAACACATCGCTGCGCAGATGCGGTGGAATATACGTCAAGCTGCCGCTCGAATAAACAACATCGTAGAGTTCATCAAGACGAAAATCTGACAGATTGGATTGAATCGTCCGAATGACAAGCTTCTCTCGCGCTGCCCATCGTTGCGCCTTGGCCAGCCCCTGCGGGGAGATATCCACGCCAGTTGCCTGAAAGCCGTGTTTGGCAAAGTGAATCATATCCTTGCCTTCCCCGCACCCCAAATCGACCACTGACATGCACGAATCACCCGACACGTCCATGTAGTCGACGACCGTTTGACAAAGCTGGTTCGGCTCCGTCCCCCAGTAGAACCCTTCCTCTTCATATAAATCGTCATAGGTCTTCATTCGCTCCACTCTCCCCTGATGCACCCTCTTCGGCAGGTTGGCGGGCGCCGTCCATCGACACGCAAAGCGCTCCACGCCGACATATTTCTCCCCGAGCGACTGTGCGATAAATCCACAGCGGCGGTAGAAGTCCACCGCGTCCAGATCCGTTTCTGCGACCAACTCTTCCAATTTTTCTGCCTGGATGACAAGTTTCACGAGTTGGCATCCGATTCCCTTGCGCCGCTCGGATGCCTTCACCGCAATGTGCAGCAACTCCGCCGTCGCTTCGGAGGTGCGCCGAATGCCGGCCACAGCCACAACATCCTGAACAATTGCGAGTCCATACAGCGTTGTATCGCCCGACCCGTACACCCCGTCAAGGATGTGATTCATCCGCTCCACAGTCGGTTGAAAGATCGCGTTGCTCAGAATATCCATTGCGGACCCTCCCATTTGGCGCGGGTCAAGTCTCACCAGCCTCACCACTGAGCCACCCCTTCACCAGCAAACGCAATCCAGATTCCCCTAGATTGGACTCGGTTCCTCACGAGCCCGAGCGGGCAGGATTCGACTCGACTTCCTCCGGCGTCCAGACCATGAGCCAGCAATCGCGCAGTTCACCTTCATGCCGCTCGTGCTTCGGCAATCGTCTGGCCTTGCGAAACCCCGCCTTCTCATAGCAGCGAATCGCACGCGTGTTCCACGTCTGGGGATCCATTACCACATGACAGACCCGCAACTCTCGCTGCAGATACCGCGTCATGGACTGAATGAGAGTCGTGCCAATCCCCCGATTCCACAATTCCGGTTCGCCGATAAACTGATCCAATCCATAGACAATGTGGGCAACATCGAAACCATACGCCAACTTCTCATCGTGCGAGAGCGGATAGAACTGAATGTATCCGATGTCCTGTTCCCCAGCGGAGACAATACACGCGGTCACGGCCCCGTCCAATTTTCGTCCGAATACCAGCTGAACCCTTCGCAGGTCGTGTGGTCTATCCCGCCCCTCGTAGAATTCGAGCACCCGAGGATCGCTGAGCCATGTGGCCATCTGCGGATAATCGTCTGCTGACATGCGACGGACGGAGAGTCCATGCTCGTTGAACAGAACACTCACACCAACGGCCTCCTTGCGAGAATTGTTTCGTGGTCTGAAGCCTGATCAGCTTCAGACCAGCAATCGCAACAGTTCATAAAAACGCAGTCGCTCCCGGTCCAACTCGGAAATCCCGTAGTCGCTCACAAACTGGGCGAACCACTCGCTGTCAAAGCGATTCAGACGCAAGCTGAATTTCATCGCCACAAGATCTACGTACG
>JAKADD010000098.1 GCA_021820825.1 Bacillota bacterium | reverse complement strand
CAAGTCAGGGTGAAATTTACGCGGAGGTGCGGGAATCGTGGATGTCGCCGTGAAAAATGGAGACCATTTTGCTGTATAGGAACAATATGGACATATAAATTTGCGAACTGATGTTTGCTTTTCCTAAGGCGGCAGTATATAATGACAAAAAGAACAAACGTTCGCATTGAGAGGTGATAAGTTTGACCAGGCCAACAGCCCTCATTCGACGCTTGCTGATGCTGGAGTCATTCGATGAATATGTAGCTGGGCAGATCAGGCTTGTGAAACAGCAGATGACTGCCGAAGGAATCAACATCATTGACCGTAAAATCAATCTGTACGATATCTGGATTGCATACAAACACGGTGAGCATTTCGACGAAGCGATTTACATGCGCCGGATGCTTGATGCGGAAACGAACAACAGGGCCGAACGGAGCGGGTTGCAGTCATGAGCGTCCGGTTGGTTTATGGTTTGTGTGATATGCAGAGTTTCTACGCCTCCTGCGAAGTCGCATCACGCGCTGAATACGCCGAGCGGGAGGAGTATGACGATGCGACCGATCCACCGCTTGTTGTGGCGGGCGATCCAGCCCGGAGAAGCGGCATTGTCCTGGCGGCCACACCGCCTGCAAAGAGGCTTGGCGTCTCAACGGCGATGCGGTTGGGAGAAGCTTTGCGTCTTGCGCCAGGGCTGGTCGTCGTTCGCCCGCATATGGAGTTTTACCTGCAGGTGAGCGTCAGAATCCAGCACGTCATGAAATCCATGTTTCCCCTGCAGGAGCAATTCAGTGTGGATGAGGGTTTCTTCGCCATCCCGACTCCGTCCGATCTGTTCCCTGATCCGGTGGCTTCGGCGCGGGAGTTGCAGCAAAGGATATGGGATCAGTTTCGCATTCGCTGCCGGGTTGGCCTTGCTCCGAACAAATGGATGGCGAAGATGGCAAATGCCAGGGCGAAGAAATCACCAGGCGGCATTGTGTGGTGGACGGATGACGATATCCCAACCACACTGCACCCGTTGCCTGTTACGGACATGTGGGGTCTAAAACGAAGGGCGGAGATACTTCGGATCGAGTTTAAAGCGGAAACCATCGGGGATGTGGCTGCCATTCCAGTTGGTCGGCTGCGCGACAGATTCGGAGTCTGGGGGGAACTCGTCCATCGCTGGAGCAACGGCAAGGATTACAGTGAGATCAATCCCGACGCCTATTCGGCGCCGCATAAGAGTTTTTCGCACCGCACAACACTGCCCCGCGATTTTGATGCGCGCAGGGATATTGCGGTGGTGATCCTGGAATTGCTCGATGAAGTATGCAGCCGCACCCGCAAGGCGCGCCAAAAGGGTCGGCGAATTGGTCTTGGTCTGACTTATGCAGGATTCGAGGGTGGATTTTACAAGGCGCGGACGCTCGATTGGTCGACGGACAGTCCAGAAAAATTGTATCCGCATTTGCTTGCGCTTCTTGATCGCTGGTGGTCAGGACAGGGTGTGCGAGCGGTTATGGTCGGACTCGATATGCTGCAGGATTACAGCAGTCTGCAATTAACCCTGTTTCAGGATGAAATCAAAAGGGAAGGCCTCTTGCGAACAATTGATGAGATTCGCGACGAGTTCGGTGAAACAAGCATCATGCGGGCCGTCAGCCTTACGGACGCTGGACAGCTTCGCGACCGGAGCGGGAAAATCGGCGGCCACTACGCATAAGGGCGGATGCAGATGCGAATTTCCGAGGGAAACATCTTTGAGACCATGCGACTCGTGTTGCCAGAACATCGCGATGTGATGGCAGCCTGGGAGCGGGATCGCAATCGTCCGGAGTCTCCCGCGCTGTCCGAGGACGAAATCGCGCACATGCACTACATTCTGTCTGAGGCGATCGAAATCCGTGCGCGGGTCCGCCTGTTGTTCTTTGCAAATGAAGCCGTTTGCGTTTTGGAGGGCGTTCCGACATACGATGGACGGTTGAGGATCGTGAACGACGATGGGGTATTTCCAGTATCTTTTGAGCGTTTAATTCGGGTCGAGGAATGCTGACCGAACAATCATCCTGGAATCAACACTTTCCGACGCTTCCGGCATACCACAGACACAGGCGGCGGGATTTGCGCAGGTTTTGATCGTGGCCGCGATAGCGAGTATGCTTGTAGCGGTGGAATCGGGCGAGTTGGCCACCGTCATTTCGTGTGATCCCGTATCCTTTTTGCCCGCTCGTTCGTTGATAAAGTGAAGACAGTTGATAAGGAGGCCCAGACGATGGCCTTAGCACAACGCTCGTCCAGATCGCGCAAATCACAGTTTCAGCAGGATGACGCGGTGCAGGAACTGGCGCTGGAGCAGGCTCTGGAACAGGAACTGGAGCGATATCGGGCCCTGCTTGTCCGCTACGCGCTGGCGTTGACTGGTTCTCTGTGGAACGCTGAGGAAATTGCGCAGGAGACATGTTTAAAGTTCCTGTCGCGAGCGCAGGAGATCCGTTCGCATTCCAATCCAGAGGCGTATCTGTTGCGAATTGCCAAGAATATCTGGCTGGATCAAAAACGTCGCGAGAGGATAGCTGATCATGCTCTTTGCGAACGCATGGCAGCCGAACACATGACAGCCGAACATATTCCTGAGACCAAGCGGGAGGATCTGGAGCCCGCCATCCAGCTTCTGATCGAGTCGCTGTCGCCTCTCCAGCGGACTGTGTTCCTGTTGCGCGATGTGCTTGATTTGAGCACGTCTGAAGTGGCTGGCTTGCTGCGTACATCAGAAGGAGCGGTCAAGGCAGCGTTGCATCGCGCCCGCACCGCATTTGCCAATCTTCGCAACAGAACCTGCGCCGAAGAAATAGTCATTCCTTCTGACGACGCGCAAAGGCAACTCCTGCGAGCGTATGTGCGGGCGCTGCGACTGGGCCAAGTTCCCGCCATTGTGCAACTGGCGATGAGCGATCTGCTTGATCCGGTGCAGGCAACCAGCAGAGTGCTGACCTGGACAGAAGAGCGGCGCGCCGGACAGTCTGACCGCCGATCAACACCGCAGGCTATGCTTGCAGCATGAGACGGGAGACGAACACACATGAACCTGATTCCCTATGTAATTGAGCAGACCAATCGGGGAGAGCGCAGCTACGACATTTTTTCCCGTTTGCTAAAGGATCGCATTGTGATGGTTGGGTCGGCCATTGATGATGATCTGGCAAACGCAGTTGTGGCGCAGTTGCTATTTTTGGCCGCGGACGATCCCGACAAAGACATTCAAATGTACATCAACAGCCCAGGCGGTTCGGTGACAGCAGGCTTTGCCATATACGATACGATGCAATACATCAAGTCCGACGTATCGACGCTATGCGTGGGGCTGGCCGCCAGCTTTGCCGCCGTGCTGCTCGCGGGAGGAGCAAAAGGGAAGCGGTTGGCGCTGCCCAACAGTGAAGTCATGATTCATCAGCCGCATGGCGGCGCGCAAGGACAGGCGTCTGACATTCACATTCAGGCTGAATGGATGCTCAGGACAAGAGCGAAGATCAACCAGACGCTGGCGCTGCACACGGGTCAGGATGTCGCGCGCGTTGTGGAGGACACCGACCGCGACCACTTTATGACAGCGACTGAGGCAAAGGCGTACGGGTTGGTCGATCGCGTCGTTGTCCAATGATGGCGTCAGGCACGGGCGTTTGCATGAGAACGCAGTTTACCTCTTACCTAAGGCCGCGCAGCGCGCGGTGCTCTCAGACGCGGCGACAGCGTCAAAAACGCCAAGAGGACACGGACCAACTGACTCGATAGGGGAACACATCGCACTGAGTGGGCGGAACAAGGCAACTGGAACAGGTGGTCTATTGTGCACAAGCGAGTTCGGCGCAACTGTGCCCGAGAATGGTACAATAGACCACCTGTCTGGCGGCGTCCATCGACACGGAACAAGGAATTCAACTGGCTTTTTGCCTGATAAAGATACTCCTGACAGTCGGAGAGAGCATGATGATTAATGCGTATTATTGATCTATAATACAGATTGATCTATAAAATAAATTGAACTATTTTATCGGGTTTATCAAATTGCAGATAGCCCCAACGACCGGGTTGTACGCTCAGCGATCAAGCGCAACGAAGGGGGAATGATCGATGAACGGGCGAGAAACCATGCCACTGACTGCGGAACAGCAGAAGTTACTGCTCAATGCGACGAGAATTCAAATTATCCACGCTTTGCACGAGGAGCCGCGCACCAGTCAACAAGTGGCCAACCTGTTGCGGCTTTCACCAGGGAACGTACACTATCATATTCGCAAACTCCACAATGGCGGACTGCTCACCCTGACCGGATCGCGCGAAGTGGGGGGAGTCGTCGAAAAATACTATCAGGCGAAGGCTGCGCGGTTTCGGATCGATCGCGGCGACAGCGCTGAAAGCGCCGACAACGCTGCCGCTCTCC
Source organism: Bacillota bacterium (assembly GCA_021820825.1). Next base: position 3,653 of record JAKADD010000098.1, on the reverse strand, counting down.
TGATGAAATACAGCAAAATCCAGTTATTGAGTCAATTGCGTTTGACGCATGAGGAACAACTTCTGCTGTTCGGTGAGTTGGAGGAACTTCTCACGCGGTGGGAAAAGCGGGTAGGCCAAGCGCCGCAAGGGCAGGCGTCCGAATGGCTGATTGGCGTTTCAGCTTTCGAGGTGACGGTGGACGAAGAGAACTCCAGCGCTGTCACACCAAGCCCACGGCCGTTTGACGCTGTCCGGGAGCAGTTCCGGAATGAGGAGGAATGAGGAGGAATGAGGAGGAATGAGGAGGAATGAGGAGGAATGAGGAGGAGTGTCCGTGAGCGAGAAGAATCGAAGCAGTCTGCACATCGTTGTGTATCTCGCCGGTCGCGGTGTTTCGAGTTTTGGCGGTTTCGTATTACTCATCGCGCTCAACGTGTATGTGCTGGAGCGAACGCATTCACCAGCGGCGATTTCGCTCTTATGGATTATTCCCACCATCGCGTCAGTGCTGGTGGGAAGCTGGGTTGGAAGCGCAACCGACCGCGCCAGCAAACGCACTGTCATGATGGCCATGGACATTGCCAGGGCGGGATTATTGGCTGTGTTGCCGCTCGTTCAGCCCGTATGGAGTATCTATGTGATCGACTTCCTGGTGGCCTGCGCAGGCACTGTATTCAACCGATCGTCTCTGCCGTATATGGTCACGCTCGTTCCAGAATCGAAGCGGATGCGCGTGAACGCGGTAAACGGGATGCTGCAGACAGGAGCGCTGGTCGTCGGGCCTGCCGTGGCAGGCGCCCTGTTGCTACTGGGCTCGCCGCGGTTTGCAATTTGGGTGGACGCCGCGTCGTTTGCCGTGTCTTGCCTGACACTCGGATTTTTGCCAGATCTGCGCACTCGGAGCTATGACGGGTCGTCAGAAGCGGCGGCGCGTGATGTCGCAACGCATACAGCACAGGGCAAACGGTGGACATGGCCATGGACGCGCGCGTTGGCAGTGGTGGCTGTCTGGTTCGCCGATTTGCGGGCCAGCGCCCGGTATCTGGCAGATCACGGCGTTTTTTTGTGGTTGCTGAGCCTGCAGAGTCTGCTCCTGGTGTTTGGGCAGGCAGCCGATTCACAGGAGGTTGTGTTTGCCACGCGCGTTCTCCATTTGCGGTATGCCGCCTATAGTCTGCTGGTCAGCACGGCCGGTGTCGGCTACCTCGTGGGGGCTGCGCTGGTGGCTATATTTCCCCGTCTCATTCCGATGCGCTTTCAGTTTGGCGCGGGGCTGTTTCTGGGTGCAGTCGGTTTTTTCGTGTACAGTCTGTCACGCTCCTTTGTCGGGGCCGCAGTAGGCTTCGTCATTTTGGGTGTCTTCCTGTCGCTGGCCGGTACGGGATTTGCGACCTATTATCAGAGGGCCGTGCCCACAGCGTGGATGGGTCGAGTGGGCAACCTGACGACGCCCGCGACCCAATTCACCACAGCGGTCATGATCGTCCTGGCTGGCGTGGCCGCTCAGCTTGTCGGTGTTCGGGTCATGACCATCACCGCCACTTCGGTGCTGCTGTTGATCGGGGTACTGGCGTTTGCGACGATTTTCCTGCGCAGAGTCAGAACGGAGTTCACCCGCCATACTCGCGATTCCGGCAGCATGGCGGCGGAAGCGGCTGAACTGGGCCCGTAGCCGCGCGGTCGACTCGCTGGCCGCGCATGAATGCGGTGTGGCTGCAGTATGGCGGTGTGGCCGCGCATCGCGCGGCCTTACTCCTTAAAGACAAATAGCCGCAGCACCGTAAAGCTGATTGAGGACGACACGAACATGGCAACTGCTTTCGACAGGTTGCCGCTGATGAACAGCGGCCAGTCGAGCGCGACCAACAGATATCGTGAGATCAGGTACAGGACCAAGTCGTTCACAACGACATTCAGGGCGCCCTGCAACCAGAACAGGGAGCGTTCCCGGCGACTGTTGGTGGCCGTGTCGCGAAATGTCCAGCGCCTGTTGAGGTTGTAGCTGGTGGTAATGGCGCACACCACGGCGAACGTGTTGTAGATGAGAAGGATCCGGGACGACGTTGTTGGCAGCAGCAGCATGCAGACATTCAATACAAGCAGATCCACAGCAGCGTTTACGGCTCCCACAAGTAAGAATTTGTGGTATCTGGCCTGCTGTATTTTCCGCCAGATTGGTTGACGAAGTGAAATGCGGTTCACGTGAATCCTCCTGACTGCAACAGATTACACAAGTGACCAGCGTTTTATGCCCAAGTGACAGTGGGCATAATCGTTTGCAGCCGGATGCGGGTCTGATGTTCCTGTGCCATTTCAATGATCTCGCGGATCGTCTCATCGCTCAGCCAATGCGGTGTTAACCCCAGTTCCAGCAACTTGGTGTGCGCCGCGTGATAATAGTGCCGCTCCGATTCGACGCGCGGATTGGGAACGTGCCGCAGTTCCGCACGGATGTCCATCGTGGCGGCGACGGCCTGGACTTTTGTGGCCAGATCATGAACCGAGAACTCCTCTGTAAACTGGTTGAATACCCGAAACTCCCCCGGCTCTGCCGGATGGAGAGCGGCAATTTCGATGCAGCGCACGGTGTCTTGGATGTTGATAAACCCTCTGGTCTGGCCGCCTGAGCCATAGACAGTAAGCGGATGCGCCGCCGCCGCCTGAACACAGAAACGATTGAGTGCGGTGCCGAAGACTTGGTCGTAATCCATGCGATTGGCCAGCAGGGGATGAAGACGCGTTTCCTCGGTTTGCACGCCGTAGACGACGCCCTGATTGAGATCTGTCGCGCGCAGCCGCCAGGTTCTGCAGGCAAACATGATGTTATGGCTGTCATGCACTTTCGACAGATGATACATTGACGGCGGCTGCTTGGGATAGGGGAGAGTATCGACTCTGCCCTTATATGAAATTGTGATATATCCTTCTTCAATATCGATATTTGGCGTGCCATATTCGCCCATTGTTCCCAATTTAATCAGATGACAGTCGGGCGCGATCTCCTTCATGACATAGAGGAGATTCAAGGTTCCAACAACATTGTTGGTTTGTGTAAATACCGCATGATCGCGGTCGATCATCGAATAAGGGGCAGATCGTTGTTCCGCAAAATGGACGATGGCGTCGGGAGCAAACTCTCCCACAGTCTTGGCGAGCGCGTCATAGTCGCGCATATCCACATGGTACGCGATAAAGGAAGCACCGGCATATTTTTTCCATTCCTTAGTTCGTTCTTCCAAGGATGCGATGGGAACCAATGAATTGCTGCCCAGTTCACGATCCCAGTCGCGTCTGATTCCACTATCCAGAACGGCGATGTCGTGCCCCTTGCGGGACAGATATAACGCGGTGGGCCACCCGCAAAATCCGTCACCGCCCGTAATCAGTATGCGCATCATGCCACCTCTATTTTCTGATCTGCAATCGTTTTGCCGTCAATGCGTTTCATTATCGCATGTCACAGCCCAAAATGGAAAACTCCATTGGCGGTGTGATGGCAGAATCACACGCGATCTGATACGTGAAGAGAATCCCGTTTTCTCACAAAATCCTTGTCAGTCGCCTTGTGATGCAGTCTGTGCGCACGGATGGCCAACTCATAGTAGTTGATGAGTTTTTGGGTAGGGTCAGACCAGTTCCTGTTTTCCGCCGTGAATCTTGCCTGTCGCGCCA
>JAKADD010000097.1 GCA_021820825.1 Bacillota bacterium | reverse complement strand
GTGAAGCGCTCTATCGCGACATACAAAGCAACTACTATGTTCATTATGGGTTGCAAAACGATCGCCTGCTTCTGCTGCCGCCGCACATTTGGAACAGGCTGCTGCCCTATTTTGCAGAGTCTTCGGTGCGTCTTGAACAGAATGCGCTGTCGGCTGGGCAATTGTTGTCTACAGATGAACCGATTGGCCTCGTCAGCAAGTTGGACAATACGCCTTCCAAAGGGTATCAGCTGGACATCGAGGGACTGGCGGACGTTATAGTCCTGAAAGAGTACGGCTGCGCTGTTGAGGGCTGCACGGTGCATGTCATGGATCGGGAGTCGCTGGAACGGCTTTCCGATCTCAAGGCGATGTTGGCCAATCTCTCCAGCCACCGTCTGTTCATCTCTCAGGAACAGATTGAACCGTTCATGGAACGGGTGGTGCCGGGACTAAAAAAACTCGGGAAAATGGAAATTGCCAAGCAGATCGCCAACAAAATCGTGGATGAGCCGCTGCACATCAAACTCTATCTCGATCGGGACGGCGACCGTCTTTTAGCCAGGCTGGAGTATGTGTACGGCGACACGGTGATCGACCCCCTGTCCAGTGCGAAGCGACAAGAGCGGGCAGAGCGTATTTTGCTGCGCGATGTCGAGCGGGAAAGAATGTTTATGGCTCTCCTCGAACAGTCGCATTTATCGTATAACGGGAAAGAGTTGCACACCGACGACGAAGATGCTGTGTATCACTTTATGCATCATTTAATCCCGCGTTTAGAAAGTATGGCGGAAGTGTTTGTGACATCCGCGCTCAGGTTGATTTTCCAGGCGTATCCACACCAGCCGAAGGTGCAGGCCGACATCAACAACAAAACAAATTGGCTCGACATCAGCTTTGATATCGAAGGCATAGATGATCAGCAGATTCGCGAGGTTTTGCGGTCGATTGTGGAGAAAAAGAAATACTATCGTCTTTCTGACGGCAGCTATCTGTCTCTGGAGACAGAGGGTTTTGCACAGATTGACGATTTGTTGCAGGGACTGGATATCCGCAAGACGCAGATTAAAGGATCCCGCCTGGAGTTGCCGGTGATTCGCGGATTCCATCTGCTGGGGTCTGAAGAGCAGGGAACAAACATAAAACTGGGCAAACCGCTCCGTCAACTGCTGGATAATCTAAAGCACCCAGACAATCTTGATTTTCCGCTGCCCGAACATCTGTCCAAGGTGTTGCGCGACTACCAGAAGTACGGATTTCAGTGGATGAAGACGCTTGGACACTACCATTTTGGCGGTATTCTGGCAGATGACATGGGACTCGGCAAAACCCTGCAAAGCATCGCTTTTATCCAGTCTGAACAGGAGTCAAGCCGGGCGGCGGGGTTATCCACACTGATCGTCTGTCCAGCTTCGCTCACGTTTAACTGGAGAAATGAACTGATTAAATTTGCACCTGGTCTAAAAGTGGTGATCGCTGTCGGAGACAGAGAGCAAAGAAGCGAGCTGCTTGACGATCTGGCAAACGCCGATGTCGTGATCACCTCCTATCCGCTTCTGCGCAGGGATGCGGAGATGTATGTCAGGCAGCGGTTTTATACACTCATTCTGGATGAGGCGCAGGCGATTAAAAACCACAACACCCAGACCGCTCAAGCTGTCAAGCAGATTGTCGCCCATCACCGCTTTGCGTTGACCGGAACACCTGTGGAAAATTCGCTGGACGAGTTATGGTCTATTTACGATGTCGTATTTCCGGAACTATTCCCGAGCAGGAAGGCGTTTGCCGACTTGTCCAATGAAAAGGTGGCCAAACGGATCCGTCCTTTCCTGTTGCGCAGAATGAAGACGGAAGTGCTGAAAGAATTGCCTGAGAAGATCGAAACACTGCAGCCAACCGAACTCACTACAGAACAAAAAAAGCTGTATCTGGCCTACCTGTCCACTTTACAGAAAGAAACCGCAGCGCAGCTTCAGACCGAAGGGTTGCAAAAGAGCCGCATGAAAATACTGGCTGGCATTCTCCGGTTGCGCCAGCTCTGTTGCCATCCGTCGCTGTTTGTGGAAAATTACTCTGGCGGTTCAGGCAAACTCGAACAGTTGCTTGAAATCGTCGATGAGTGTCTGAGCGGCGGGAAACGCATGCTGATTTTCTCGCAGTTCACGGGGATGCTGGGAATTTTGCGCAGAGAACTGGAACAGCGTGAATTGTCCAGTTTTTACCTGGATGGAAAAACGCCGCCGAGCGAACGCGTCGAATTATGCGACCGCTTTAACGATGGGGAACAGAATATCTTTCTCATCTCCCTGAAAGCGGGCGGAACCGGGCTCAATTTGACGGGGGCGGATACGGTGCTGCTTTACGATCTCTGGTGGAATCCGGCTGTTGAACAGCAGGCCACAGATCGGGCGCATCGAATCGGACAGAAAAAGGTAGTGCAGGTTATCCGGTTGCTGACGCAGGGAACGATCGAAGAAAAAATATATGAGTTGCAACAGCGGAAAAAAGACCTGATAAGCCAGGTCATCCAGCCTGGCGATGAGTCGCTGTCCGCGCTCACGGAGCAGGAAATTCGCGAGCTGTTGATGATCGGATAAGCAGACGGCCCTATTTTTGGACAAACTTGTTTAAGGCTACCTCATTTTGGCGAGACTGCGAAATGAGGTGATGAACAGTGAATAATAATGAAGAAGACAAACAGCAACAGGGCGCTGATACACAGACTGGTCAGACGCCAAACGACGCAGCGGAAAAACGGGGATGGAGGGCGCTGTTTGCCAAGCGATGGGCGTTTCCCGCTTTATATCTCACCGCCGCGGCACTCATTATCGCCCTCATGTATGGACAGGCCAACCGTCTGATCAACTTGGGCGGAACAGGTTCCGCAGCGCCAAAAACAGCTCCGGCGACAGTGACGGCCACCGCCGCGTCGTGGATTTGGCCGATCGCACCGGACGCCGCCGGCGTTCGGGTGCTGCGCGGCTACTACGACATGAATGGGAAAGGGGCGACGGTGGCGACGCTTGCTGCAGATCTGATACACTACGACAACAGTTACCAGGGTTCGACTGGTTATGATCTCGGCATGCAAAAGGGAGAGCGGGCGTTTGGAGTCGTTGCCGCGACTGCGGGCGACGTGACGGATGTCCGCAACAGCCCGGTCATGGGACAGACAGTTGTCGTGTCGTCTGCAAACGGCTATTCGGAACTCTACCAGTCGCTTGGGGCAGTTGACGTCAAGGTCGGTCAACACGTCCTGCAGGGACAAGAGATCGGATCAAGCGGGTACAATCAGAAAGAGGCAAGTTTGGGCAACCATCTCTTTTTCGCGGTCCAAAAGAATAACGCTGCGATCGATCCGGGAAGTGTTCTTCCAAAAGCCTGAACATAGAGAACTATTGCCGCCGCTGATCTAGCAAGCGAACCGCAATGCGTTCAGAAGCTGCTTCGTAGAGTGAAGCAGCTTTTTCTATGTTATCAAAAGACTGTGATAGAGCGAGTTAGGACGAGCAAAATGGTGAAAATGGGCCCTAAATCAACTGAATTGGCCGCGTTTGGCATATGGCGTTGCCCCCCTCATATACTGTAGCAGACTTGCGAAACACTGGGGGAGGCGAGGGTGTGCATGATTACATTAAGGAGAGAACGCTGAAAATCGGCGAATATATCGTCGAAACCCGTAACACGGTGAGGACGATAGCGCGCGAGTTTGGCGTCTCGAAAAGCACCGTGCATAAGGACCTGACCGAGCGATTGCCTGAGATTAACCCTGACCTCGCAAATCGCGTCAAAGAGATCCTTGAATACCACAAGTCGGTCAGACATTTGCGCGGTGGCGAGGCAACGAAGGAAAAATACAGAAAGGATGAACCGAAACACAATCTGACAAAAAATCTGGCGGTGGGTAGAGGATTTGGTGTCCGCGTGTAGAACAATGTTAAAAGCATAATCTCGTCGTTGTCACTCCGTCGAGATGCGTGCCTAGGGGGTTGTCCTAGTTTCTCGACAGAGAGGTTCAATGGATGTTCAGAAAGGATATTGGGGTTGACTTAGGCACGGCAAACGTTTTGGTTCATGTTCGTGGGAAAGGAATCGTTCTCAACGAACCTTCAGTGGTGGCAATCGAAAATCAGACCAGGCGCATTGTCGCAGTCGGCGAAGAAGCCCGTCGCATGCTGGGCCGCACTCCTGGCAACATCGTCGCCATCAGACCGCTGCGGGAGGGTGTGATCGCAGACTTTGAAATAACGGAAATTATGCTGAAACACTTTATCGCCAAGGCAATTGGCAAAAGTCTCCTGTCTCAACCGCGGGTGGCCGTCTGCGTGCCGGCCGGCATCACCTCAGTGGAGCAGAAGGCCGTGCGCCAGGCCACGGAAGCGGCGGGCGCGAGACATGTCTATCTGATCGAAGAGCCGAAGGCGGCGGCGATCGGAGCTGGGCTTGACATCACACAGCCCAGCGGCAGTATGGTAGTCGATATTGGCGGAGGAACGACGGATGTCGCTGTCTTGTCGCTTGGAGACGTCGTCACCGCCTCTTCTATTCGGGTAGCAGGGGACAAGTTCGATGAGGCGATCATCCGATATATAAAACGTAACCACAACTTGTTGATCGGCGAGCGAACAGCCGAAGATATAAAGATTCGTGTTGTGTCCGTGGCGCACGACGGCCGCAGGGAAGAAATGGACGTGCGCGGGCGCGACATGTTGAGCGGTCTTCCCAAAACCGTTCTGATCAAAACCGAAGAGATGGCCGTCGCCCTGGAGGAATCCTCCTATGCCATCGTTGCGGCGGCAAAAGCGGTACTTGAACGCACACCGCCTGAACTGGCTTCGGACATATTTGACAAGGGTATTATTTTGACAGGCGGCGGCGCGCTCCTGAATGGTATGGACAAGCTGTTGACGGAGGAACTTCAGGTGCCAGTGCATATCGCCGATGATCCCATGACGTGTGTGGCGCGAGGAACTGGCGAATTCCTGGAAAACATCGACAAGTGGGGTAGTCCGCCCGCCAAATCTCAGCGCAAACGCGCATAGGATGTGTAGCAAGCTATGGATGGATTGTCGGCCACTGGTTCTGGTCTGGCAGCGGATCAGCGACTGCAGCAGGTGATCATGAACAATATCTCCAATCTGTCTACGCCGGGGTTCAAGAATTCGAGCGGGCAACTGATGGCGTTTCCGCAGCAACTTTTGCTTCGCTATCGGTATGGGTCAAACGGCGCCGGCGCGGCTCCGCTTGGAACCGTCAATTCTGGCGTGCTGTTTCAGGAAGCCGTGCCGAACTTTTCGCAAGGCCTGATTCAACATACAGGCCAGCCGCTTGATCTCGCCATCGAAGATCCACTGTCTTCCGGCGTGTCGGTGTATGCTCTTGCCGCAAACACGGGAACGCCAGGCAAAGCCGCCGTTCCGGCCCCCGCGATGGTATCGACGCTGTCGCTCGTAGTCGGACGCGGCGGTGTGATCGAGACTGCGCAGGGAGCGCCTGTGCTGCCGGTGAATGCCTCGGGAGCGCCTGTCGCCGATGCGCGCGTTGTCGTGAATCCACAGTATAAGGGCGTCACCCTGTTTGGCGAAAACGGCAGTCCGGTCGTCGACGCGAAGGGCAACGCCTCCTATCTGATCGTGGGGCCGCAGGGCAAGCCCCTCCCGCAGCAGCATGGACTGCCGGGCGCCTATCTTCAGGTTGTCAGTTCACAAACCGGCGGTGTGCACTCCTTTTTTGCCGTCGCCAATGTGGATGCGCAGGGGCGCCAGTCCGTGGCGCTGACCAGGGATGGTCAGTTGCAGGCTGGCGCAAACGGGTTTCTGTACGACGCAACTTCGCAGCGCCTGCTGGGAGTGAACGCGCAGGGTGCGCCGATTCTCAACTCCGCCGTCAAACTTAACCCGCTGTATCAGGGCAACAGTTACTTTGGCCCTGGCGGCGCGCCGCTGCGCGATGCGGCGGGGCAACTCTCGTACACCGTCGTGCAGACGAACGGCAAGCCCCTGCCGGGCGCTTCCTTCCAAGCGACGGCCACTGCGGTGAACACACTGCAGCCGTTGGGCGGAACGACTTTCCTGCCGACCGCTCAAACCGCTTATGTGCGAAGCAGTGCGGCCATCAAGTCGGGCGCACTCGAATCGTCCAACGCGAACAGCACGCAAAACATGATCGACATGCTTTCCGTGTACCGTAATTACCAGGCCAACCAAATAATGGCGCAAACGATTGACTCCACGCTGAAACTGGCAGTCACTCAGGTGGGCGTCGTTACGGGTCTGTAACGCATCATGCGCGCATAGTGTGCGTGTGCGCCCTAGGGCCGCCGTGGCGCATCATAGTGCGCCATCGACGATAGCTTGTCTGTGGACGCTGGAGTGTGGAAACAAACGACGCGAGAGGAGGCGATCAGGGTATGTCATTACTTTCCGTGGCCGGTTCAGGTCTGCAAAGCCAGATGCAGAGTCTGGACGCCATTTCGAACAATATCGCGAACATCAACACAACTGGCTATGAAGCGGTGGGCGTGTCGTTTGCAGACAGCCTGACGCGAGTATACGGACAGTCTCCCGCCACGCAAGGGCTTCCAAACAGGCAGACGCCCGTTGGGCTATGGCTTGGTACGGGGGCGTACGCGACGCCGGGCCTGCGTTCATTCACCGCGGGCAACTACGTGACAACGCGCAATCCATTGGATATGGCGATCCAGGGCGACGGGTTCTTTACGCTGGCGTTGCCAGGAGGAGCGACCGGGTACACGCGCGCCGGGGCATTTGTGGCGAGCAACGATCCGCAAACGGGGCAGGTGTACCTGACCACGCCGAACGGCGCGCGAGTCCTGTCCGTGAACGGCAAACCGATTGATTTGACAGGCGTCAATCTCGCCACTGTCCATGTGTCGCCAAACGGCGTGCTGACGGCCGACACAACCACTGGGCAACCCCGCCGCATCGGACAGCTTGCGCTTGCGTACGTGGCCCATCCGGCAAGCGCCCTCGCCAGTCTGGGGGCGGATGTGTACCAGTTGCGACCCGGCTTTGCCGCAGCCACCAACGCAGCGGGAGCGCCCTCCGTCCTGACTGCCATCGGTCAGGTGCACGGCGCGATGCTGGAGATGTCCAATGTCAACCTGACCAATCAGATGACGAACATGCTCCAGACGCAGCAGGGGTATGATCTGGCTGCCAAAGCGGTCAGCATCGCCGATCAGATGATGGGGCTGGCGGCCACCATCAAGTAACAAATAACGCAGATGGATCGGACTCCTCTGCCGCCGGATTCGTATGCTGCGCCCCTGCTCAGACACGGCTGCGCCGAACTCGCGACGGGCGCAGCATACGAATCTTGGCAAGCAGGCTTATCTGTCTTGATGCTGATGGGGCTCCTGCCGCGGCTTGCGCTGCGGTTTTTTGCCGTTTCCGGGGGGCGCGCCGTCGGCCAACAAGGCGGCGTAGAGTTTTTTGAGCGCGCGTTTGCGCCAGGTCTTCACGGTTTCTTTTGACACCCCATAGATATCCGCGACTTCCTTCGTTGAAAAATCCCTCAGGACCGTCCATTCTATGGCGATGCGTTCTCGCGCTGACAGCAGGTGGAACAGATCGTTCCACTCGGCCGACTGAAAGGACTGGCTCGCACGCGCGTCGACTGCATTTGCAAGCAGGTGGGCGATCCGCGTTCCGGTATTGTACTGGTCTGCGAACTCGCGGCCCTGACGCGTCTCGGAACGGCGTACGGCCGCGTATACTCCCGCCCGCACCCGCAATTTTACGAAATGGGCAAAATACACCCCCTGTTCAGGCTCGTATTCCCTGACCGCTCGCAGCAATGCTTCATACCCGACTTGCAGAAGATCTTCGCGTTCCTGAACATGCTCCCTGTAGCGCCTGACGCTCGCGTGCACCAGCGGCGCGAATCGCTCGCACAGCTCCTGGCTGGCGCGTCTGTCGCCAGCTTTCGCCAGGGTCGCGAGCCACAGGATATGCCCGTGATCCGTATTGTTACTGTTCATGCTGATTGATCCTTTCGGACCGGTCCATGGTGGATTGCGCGCAAACGAATCATAAATGGCGTCTGAGGAGAGGCGCAACGCGGTATTGCGGCCTTTTTCAGAATTCGCAACGCGAATAAAATCAGGACTAGTGTGTCTTAATAAGAAATA
>JAKADD010000096.1 GCA_021820825.1 Bacillota bacterium | reverse complement strand
GCGAAGACGCAGAGTTGCAACGCAAGGAATGGTTCACCTATCAGGTGGGCGACGAGCGCTTCAACATCGAACTCTTTGAAACACAGAAGGGGGAATTCTACGCCATAGGCACACCGGAAGATTCCTCGCGACTCTTCATCTACGGCAGTTCGCTGGTGAGCGACGCGGCGCTTGCTCTGGAGCAGGCGGTCAAGAAGATCAACCGGGATCACGACCAGTCAGACATATTTGCCGTCGGAGAAGATGTCCGCGACGATGATCCTGTCTGAAGCGAATGAGAGTCAAGCGGCTCTCATGATACCCTGGCAACGCGAATCAGTACTCACAAAGTGGCGATGACTGCAATTGCAATTCCAAGGATACAGCCCATAAACACCTCGATGGGTTGATGCCCGAGCATCTCCTTGAGTTTTTTCTGATACGCCTCATTGCGCAGGGCCATGGGCCAACTGTCGATATATTTGCCGATCTCCGCCGCCAATTTGTTGATGGCGATTGCCTGCTCCCCCGCGTGTCGGCGAATTCCCGCCGCGTCATACATTACAATAATCGCAAATACCACACTTGCGGCGAAGAGCATAGAGCCCGTTCCCGCCCGTATGCCCACAACCGTCGCGAGCGAGGATACAGCGGCTGAATGGGAACTTGGCATGCCGCCGGTAGACATCATCTTTGATACATCCCATTTACGGTCAGTCCAGTAGAATATGGGAACTTTGATCCCCTGTGCCACGAGGATGGAAGCTACTGCAGCCAATAAAGCGGTATTATGCCCAACACCTCGCAGGAGTGCGATAAACCACACCGCAGGGGCCTCCTTTCATAGTCTCCCTTGTCAATCTGAGTTAGCCTGTCGCGGCGCACAGGAATAGTTCGCCTGGACTCTGTAGACGCCGGCCGCGAGTCCATCCTAAAGTAGTATACGCTATCTTGCCCCCTGGCAAAAGAACTGTCGGCCATTTAACTACTCGTAACTCTCATGCAGGATCAGTTTCCGACAGACGCACCCGTGAACTGTGCGGACGAAAACAGCAGCGGATTGCCAACCTCAACAGGAAACACGTACAGCAGACGCACCATGCCAGCGGCGCGTACTTGCAACTCTGGAAAGAGCGCGCGGTGGGCCATGACTGGAACTTCATCGATGATCACACGCTTTGCCACGTCAGTTCTATGAATTTCCTGTTCCGTCAGCAGCATGTTCCAAAGATTGCGATGGCGCAGCAACTCGTTGAACAACTGTTGCCGATCGCCGTCCGAGTGTTGTGAAGTCCACCACAGACGGCGTGGGCGCACTTTCTCTCGCAGCAGATAATCGGCCCGCAGGAGCGCGCCAACTACATCGTCGAACTTCCCTTCCTGTTTCAGAAACTGGACCAGACGGTCGATCAGGTCGAGCGGCTGATGCCCTATGCGCGACCAGCCCTGATCGTGCCAATAAGATCCGAAATTTTGAAAGAAATCAAACGGCGAATCGAACAGGTTGCCCGTCACATAGTGCAGGACATGCGGGAAACGGCCGGAGTTATAGTATTTCTCCAGGATATCTTCCAGACGTTTGAGACGCAGCACATCGCGAAACGGCAGGATGTCATTATACAGTGTCTCGTAGGGAGCGCTATCCATAAAAACATAGCCGTACTGATCCGCAGCCGCGCGCAACCCTGTTCCACGAAGCAACTTGAGAAAACCAAGCTGAAGTTCGTGCGGACGGAGCGCGAATACGTCATTGAACGTCTTTCTGAAACTGGCGTAATCCTCTTCGGGAAGTCCCGCGATCAGATCGAGATGCTGCACGATGTTGCCCGCTTCTGCGATCATTCGCACGGTATGGCTCAACCTGGAAAAATCTTGCCTCCGTTTGACAATCGTATTGGTGATGTCGTTCGTGGATTGAACGCCGATTTCGAACCGAAAGAGTTTTGCGGGTACATTGTCGCACAGCCACTGTACGATATCAGGTTTCAAAATGTCGCCCGTGATTTCAAAATGGAACGTGGTGTGTCCAGGCGAAGCGATCAACAGACGAAAAATCTCCATGGCATAGTCACGGCGCAGATTGAACGTCCGATCGACAAACTTGATCTGTCTCACCCCCGCGTCAATCAAGCGCGTCAAGTCCATTTTTACGCGCTCCAGAGGGAAATAACGAACACCGCTCGCAATCGACGACAGGCAGAACTGACAACTGAATGGACAGCCGCGACTCGCTTCAAAATAGACAATGCGGTCGCGCAGTTCGGCCATTCGCCCGTCGGGGTAAGGGGTTGGCAGTTGTTCGAGGTCCACCTTCGCCCTTGTTCCTGTACTGTGGATGCGCCCCGCTCCATCCCTGACATACAGCCCCCGCACAGCAGAAAATGTCCTGTCGCCCCGGTCATACTGATGCAACAGTTCTCTGAGCGTCCCCTCCCCTTCCCCCACAACGATGACGTCCACGGTAGGGAACCGCTGCAGAAAGTGCGCGCAGTCATAGGATACCTCTGGCCCACCCAGAAGTATCACTGCATGGGGCAGTATTTTCTTTAGCGAAGACAGCAGACGGCCAGTCTCTTCGATATTCCATATATAACAACTCAGCCCGATCACATCGGGAGCGGCTTCAAACAGGGAGGACAGGATGTGTTCCACAGGATCATGGATTGTGAACTCCAGCATGATGACTTCATGAATGTCCTCAACCGCAGAACGCAGATACCGCAGCGCGAGCGATGAATGGACGTACTTCGCATTGAGCGTTGCCAGCAGTACCCGCGCCATAACCCACCTACCTCTCTGAGAATGGTTCCCGGCTGTTTGTGCCGTCGGCACAGCGGACGACTCTATATCCGAAAAATCGCCGCAGGCGAATTTTCTTCCCGGTTGTTGGTGCTGCGCAGCAGCATGGATGTATATCCATATGTTACAGAAGCAGAAGGGGGAATCCGTGAACATGGTGAACATTGTACCTGTTCCGATTGACAATACGGTCTGCCTGGCCATCTCCGTTGAACTTCCCAAAACACATCTGGTGGCGATCAGCACGGATATCGGTTACATCATGTGCGGCGCGCTGGATGTGCATCTCCTGAACACCCGTCTCGCTGAGCGGCGCATCATCGCCGCCCGCGCCGTGGGAGTCAGGACAATCGATCAGTTGCTCGATGCGCCGCTCGAATCCGTCACCAGAGAGGCGGAGGCCATGGGCATCCACACGGGCATGAGAGGCGCCGATGCGCTGCGCATCATGATTCGCCATACTGAGACAAAGTAGCAGCCCGGGTTTCGCTCTGCCTTATGAATCCGAGTCAATCTTGCCTATCGCATCTGCCCGTCGCATGAGTAGACTGCAAGTTCAATAACCTGTATACTTTAGTGGTTGTTCGAATTTTGCATACGCTACGGAAGGTGACGCCCATTGCACGGTCTTGCTTTGAGTCTCGAACATGCCATTCGACATTATGGCATTGCGGCCGTTTTTTTCGCCATGTTGTTGGAAAGCGCGTGCATCCCGCTGCCTAGCGAACTGATCATGACGTTTGCAGGTTTTGAAGCATACCAAGGCAATATCGGCTTCACCGCCGCCGTATTCGCAGGTGTGATTGGCAACATCGTCGGGTCCATGCTCGCCTACTATGTCGGAAGCCGCGGCGGCCGTCCACTGCTCAGACGATATGGAAAGTATATCCTGTTTTCGGAGAAACACTTCACTGCGGCTGAGCGCTGGTTTGCGCGGTACGGCGCATGGGCGGTGCTGATTGCCCGTGTATTGCCCGCAATCCGGACATTCATCTCGCTGCCGGCCGGGATTGCAAACATGAAGCGCGGAAAGTTTTTGCTCTATACGACCATTGGCACGATCCCCTGGGTCTATGTATTGACCCTCCTGGGCTTTCAACTCGGTCAACACTGGGAGTCGATCAACGCACACTCCACGGCGTTTACCTATATCTTTGCCGTCTTGCTGCTTGCCGCTCTGGTCTGGTTCTGGACACGCAACCGCCAGTCCAACAGTCAGTGATTCGGTTGGGGAGCGCCAGCTTGCGCTCCCCGTTGCTGTTATGAACAGCTTCCTGGTACACCCGCATCGTCTTTCGTGCGAAAACTGGATCCACAACCGCAGGTGGACACTGCATTTGGATTGTAGATCTTAAACCCGGTTCCCGTGAGCCCCTCCACATAATCAACTTCGGAACCTTCCACATACGGCGCGCTGTCCTCGTCCACCAACACCTGAATGCCGTGATTCGTAAGCACCCGGTCGGAATCCTTCTGAACGTCCAGCGCCATGCCGTAACTGAACCCTGAGCAGCCACCCGGTTTGACAAATATCCTGAGCCCCATACTCGCTTCTGTTTCAGATAACAGATCCTTGACTTTATTCACAGCCCCGTCCGTTAAAGTAACCATCCTGCGCACAGCCCCTCTCTTCAGCACTCTCCATCATTGTACACGGAGTCCGGCGAGAGGTCCACACCCATCGACCGCCTGCCCTGTGCGCCGCAAATCATGCGCCGCTCACATGTTCTTCCTGTTGCCCAAAAGGAGCGCATCATGGCGCAGCTCCCGCCGCCAGGAGGGGTGGGACAAGACATAGTTCGCCAGCGTTTCTTCCTGGCTGGCCAGCCAGTCGCCGATGTCTGTGCTGGTGCGCAGCAGCAGCGGTCGCGGCGTCATCGCCAAGACATACACCCCCATTCCCAGTATCACAAGCAGTCCGATTTTGCGCAAAAAAACAACTCCCTCGACGGAACTGTTAGCAGTTTCGTCGAGGGAGTTGTACTTTAAACACAATTCCGGCTGTTCTAGGGGAACAGTGATAAAGTCCGCGATGCAGGCGCAGTGATTCCAGATATAGCGTCTGAGGCATTATTCAGACGCTCTATGTACCGCTGTGCGCCTGCCCTAATTTGGATTATCACTGTTCCCTTAGCGTGATTGCTTCAGATCGGCGAGCACCCGCTCTGCGTGACCTTCCACCTTGACTTTCGGATAGACTGTCTGGATCAGTCCTTGCCGATCAATCACAAACGTGGTGCGATCGATCCCCATGTACTTCTTGCCATACATGCTCTTCTGTTTGTAGACGCCGTACAGTTGGCACACGGCAGCGTCGGGATCAGACAGCAGCGGCATCGTGAGCCCGTATTTTCCAGCGAATTTCTCGTGTGATTCGATACTGTCAGTGCTGAGACCCAGCACCCTGGCGCCGAGTTTTTCAAACTCCTCAAGTAGAGCCTGAAACTCGTTTGCCTCTTTGGTTCAGCCCGGTGTATCGTCTTTCGGATAGAAGAACAGCACCACAGTCTGTTCCAGCAAATCCGCAAGATGCACTGACTGATTTCCGGTCGCCCTGAGCGTAAAATCCGGCGCGGTTTGTCCTGTCTGCAAGTCCATGGTTCGCCCCCCTGTCAGTGGATGCAAAACTGTGTCCGTTTTTCAAATGGCGCATATTCAGTATACCTAATTATGGACCGTCGAACCAATCATGGCCCAATCGTTCAGGAAACGACCTGAACATGGACCTGTTCAACGCCAAATCGATTCGCTTGTGACGCGGTCGGAAGGAAGATGTCGATGCGCTTGCCGCGGATCGCGCCACCCACATCATTGGCGGTTGCATAAAACCCGCCTCTGGGCAGCGCAGGGTCCTTGTATCCAGAAATAAACAACCGGGTTCCCAGCGGAATCACGGAGGGATCGACAGCTACATCACCGAATTGCAGGGGTTGACCAAAGTAGTTCAGCGCGCCCCAGGGGCCGTTTGAGGCGGCTGACGCGTCATACGACGTGGCAGACATAGTGAACGCTTCGTGGCGGGCGGTGCTGACGGCCACTGTCGAAGTTGCCGCGCCAGACAGTTTGCGTGGGGGTGGCGCGGCGACCCATGTGGCGGCGCCTACGCTGCCGCGCGCAAGAAGGAGTGTCTGACCGGGATAGATGAGGTTGGAGGACAGTCCATTCAGTTTCCGTATGGCGCCTGCAGTCGTCTGATACTGCCGGGCGATATACCACAGAGAATCGCCCGCGTCCACTCGATAGAGAAACGGCATGGCCACCTTCTCACCCACCGCAATGGCGGACGATTTTGATAAATGGTTTACCCTGTAAAAATCATTCAGTCCAACGTTCGCCAACGCAGCGACTGTAGACGCTGTGTTCCCTGGCAAAACGGTATACGGGGCTGGCGGCAGAATGGCGGCGAACGCGCTCACTGACGGCGCCAATACGCTCGTCGCACAGACGACCAATCCTGCCGCGAGTTTCGCGGCAGGCCAAGTCAAAGTATGTTTCATGATTACCTCCTGCGCCTCCGGAGTTAGCTGACGGGTTCGGGCGAGGTTGCCCGCTCCAAATTCGGAAGTTCACCCCAAAGCTGTGCTGGTTCCTCCGTACGCTTACGCGATTCGGCTATGTGATGTCTCTGTCGACTATAGCGGATGACCCCTCTCTCTGTCAGCCTGTAATCCTTGCCATGGAAATTGCTGCAATTCCTTCACGACGCGAACCGTCTGTATGGTCGGGTCATCCGGGCCCTGAACCGGCAGGCCGGCGCGCAGATTTTCTTCGATATACAACACATTGTCAAGCGTTACGACTTCACCCGGCAACAGGACCGGAATTCCTGGAGGATAGACTTTTATGACATCCGCAATCACGCGCCCCACAGCTTCTCGCAGCGGCACCACAACTGTATCCGCATAAAACGCTTCCCGCGGATTCATGGCCAGCACTGGCGTCGAAGGAACCACAATCACCGGTTTGTATGCGGTGTCTGGATGGGCGTTGGCGGCAATGTCCGCGATCGCTTTGACCAACTGGTCGATCGTGTCCACAGTATCGCCTGTGGACACGATGCACAACACATTGTACAAATCGGACAGCTCCACTTCGATATTGTACGTTTCGCGCAGCAAGGTTTCCACATCATGGCCTGACAGACCGATGTCCGCCACGCGGATCGTGAGTTTCAGCGGATCATACGCGTACGTAGCCGAAGAGTGCAGAATCTCCGCGCCGAAGCAGTAGATGCCGGGGATGTCATTGAGCTGTCGGCGGGCCTGGCGGGCCAGTTGCAGCGCCTTGGTCAACAGTTCGCGACCATGCATGGCCAGTTGCCGGCGGGCGGCGTCAAGCGACGCCAGCAGAAGATACGACGTTGAAGTGGTTGTCAAGAGCGAAAGAATGGAATGCACATGGCCTGCGCGAACCAAACCCTCGCGGACATTCAGCACGGAACTCTGTGTGAGCGAGCCGCCCAGTTTGTGAACGCTGGTTGCCGCCAGATCGCAACCAGCCGACATGGCCGACGGGGGCAACTCATCGTGAAAATGGGTGTGGACGCCGTGCGCTTCATCGACGAGAACTGCGACGCCTTTTTGATGCGCCATGTTGACAATCGCCTGCAGATCGGTGGCAACGCCAAAATAAGTGGGATTGATAAGCAGCACAGCTTTCACGCCTGGATGCTTTTCAAGCCCTGCCGCCACTGTTTCCACGCGCACGCCATGGGCGATCCCCAGATACAGATCCACCTCTGGTTGCAGAAAATACGGTCTCGCGCCAGACAGGATGATCGCCGAGAGAACCGAGGTGTGGATGTTGCGCGGAACAAGAATCTCATCACCGGGTCCGACCACCGCCATGATCATGGCCATGATGGCGCCGCTTGTGCCCTGCACAGAAAAAAATGTGGCGTCTGCTCCAAAAGCTTCCGCAGCCAGTTTCTGAGCCTCGTCGATGATTCCTGTCGGATGGTGCAGATCATCAAGCGGCCCAATGTTGACCAGATCGATTGCCAGCGCCCTGTCACCCATATATTGCCGAAATTCAGGATCCATCGCCAGCCCTGTCTTGTGTCCCGGTATGTGAAACTGGACTGGTTTGCGCTCCGCGTGTTTACGCAGAGCGGTAAAAAGGGGTGTCAGTGATTGATCAGACATGCATTCACATCCGTTCCAGTTGATCGAGTCCGTAGTCACATTATGCGACGCACGCACAGAAGGCGGCGCGGGTGACCCGCACCGCCTTGGCATACCCGCTTCGCGCCCAGTCACTGCGGCGATTTTTTCTCCGCTTCGGCGTTGAGCCGGATATCTTCGCGACTCTGCCTGACAGCCTCCGCTTTTGCCCGTAAAGGCTCAATCTCAGCAGCCGTCGCAAATTCCCGCCAGACATCTTCCGTGGCATTCTCCCAGAGTTCTGGCCGCAAGTTGCGGATGAACCGCTTCAGAAGATGATGTTCATCATTTGACAGCGCGGACAGGTCGATTTTTCCCTTGACCGCTGAATCC
>JAKADD010000095.1 GCA_021820825.1 Bacillota bacterium | reverse complement strand
AAGCGGATGAGCGTCGTCTGTGTGTCAGACGGACAGTATGAGCTGATCAGCAAAGGCGCCGTTGAGGAAATCATTCGCCGCTCCAGTTTTGTCATTGGCGCGACAGGACAGGAACCGCTTACGGACGTAAACCGGGCGGCCGTCCTGGAGCGGGCGGACGCCATGGCGAGGGGGGCTCTGCGTGTGATCGCTTTTGCCAGGCGCACACTCACTGCGCAGGAGCGCAGCGCGATCGCAGGAAGCGAGGCCGACGCACTGCCGGAAGAGTGGGAGACCGGGCTGACATTTGTCGGTTTATGCGCCATGATGGATCCCCCGCGCGCTCAGGTAAAGGAGAGCATTGAATTGTGCCGGGAAGCGGGTATTCGCGTGATCATGATCACAGGCGACCACCCCGCAACGGCGCTTGCGGTGGCGAAAGAGATTGGTCTTGTACGCGACGCAGTGAGCCACTGTCTCTTGACAGGCCTCGAAATAGAACGCATGACAGAAACGGAACTGTATAGCGCTGTGGCGCGCGTTGCAATTTTCGCCCGTGTTTCTCCACATCATAAGCTGGCGATTGTGAAGGCCCTGAAACAGCGGGGGCAGGTTGTGGCGATGACTGGCGACGGAGTGAACGACGCTCCTGCGGTCAAACAGGCGGATGTGGGGATTGCCATGGGGATCGCGGGTACTGACGTGACAAAAGAGGCCAGTGCGATGACCATTACCGACGATAATTTTGTCACGATCGTAAACGGAGTCGAAGAGGGTCGGGAGGTGCTCGGCAACATCCGCAGGGCGCTTGGTTACCTGCTGTCCGGCAATCTGGGAGAACTCTTATACGCCGCTCTGGCGATTCTGCTCGGCATGCCGCTCCCGTTCCAGCCGATTCAGATCCTGCTTGTCAACCTGTTTACGGACGCAGCCCCTACGATCGCGCTCGCAGCGCTGCGCAGACCGGTCGATCCGCGCGGGGTCAGGTTGCTGCCTGAACGCGATCTGACAGATCCTGCGTACTTGCGACAGATTGTTTCTCGTGCAGTCGCCATCGGACTGTCTACACTGGCAGTGTTTCGCGCGGGGCTGGCGCTCTTTGCCAATAAGGAGTTGGCCCAGACCATGGCCATGGTGACTTTGGCGTCGGCTGAGCTCATTCAGATGGAGAGCTGGCATCAGGACGCTGCGGCGAAGTCGGCGCTGCTTCCTTCAAACAGGCTGCTCCGGCTCACATTTGTCGGTTCCTTGCTGCTGCTGCTGGCAACGGTGTATCTCAAACCATTGCAGGGTATTTTTCAGACTGTTTCCATGCCGCTGTCCTCCGTGGCCATTTCTGCAGGCGGCGCGCTGGCTGCCTATGCGACACAGAATGTATTGCGACAAAGGGGGCCATATCGTGCTGCAACCTAGCACAATCTGCTCGGGTGGATGCGCCCGCCGCGACTGTGACTGAGGCTGAAAGGGGAAATGCTGCCGATGGGAAGAAAACGTGTCTTGGGCTGGCTGGTCGCGGCCGGAACAGTGGCGGCGGGCGCGCTTACCGCGCCGGGCGTCAAGGCGGCGTTGCGCAAAGGAGCGGTCAGCGCACTGGCGGAGGGCTTGATCTTCGTGGACCGGAGCGTCGCATGGCTGGTTTACACGCGTGAAGAGTGGGAGGACATCATAGCGCAGGCCCGCTATGAGCGATCGTTGACTAGCGGCCGGGCAGAAAATACGCCTGCGGCGATTTTTCAGGATACGATCCCGCCTGAGCAGGCACACAGTTTGCGATAGGGGGTGATATAATCAAGCTTGTACCGCCAGTCACGTAACACATTGCGCGGGTCGATGGGGTGGGGTATGGGCAGACCGCAATTGCAACTGCTGCTGATTGCGATTATGGCGGGGGCGACTTTTGTTTCTGCATGGGTTCATGGGAACCCTTCGGTTACGTTTGTTGCGGCGGCCGTCACTGTGGTGTTGCTGGCCAAGGTCATCGGGAAAGCGACTGAGGTACTGGCCGAAGCCCTCGGACCATCGATAGGCGCACTCCTGGGAGCTACTTTTGGCAACAGCGTTGAACTGATGATTGCGATCCTGGCTCTGCGCGCAGGACTCTACACCGTCGTAAAGGCAAGCATCATTGGCAGTATTATGGCAAATTTGCTATTGACGCTGGGTGTGTGCATGTTTGTCGGCGGGTTGCGCAGACCGCTGCAGACGTTTAATCAAATGAAGGCCGGACTGAACAGCGTCATGCTGTTTGTCGCTGTCATCGGGCTGACGATCACCAGCATCTATTCTTTTTCCAGACCGCGTGTCCTCAGCGCCGAGCCGCTCAGCATTGGCGTCTCCATCGTGTTCCTGCTGGTGTACATACTGGGGTTTGTGTTCTCGCTCTTTACTCATCGAACATTTCTTACGGCGGCGGATCGCAGACCGGAGATTGTTCTGCCGCCGGGGTTTGCGCGCACGGTGACGATACTGCTTGCCGCCACCGTCCTGGTTGCGCTGGTGAGTGAGGAGCTGGTCCAGACGCTCATTCCCCTGACGATTCAATGGCGACTGAACGAGCAGTTTGTTGGCTTGGTATTCGTGCCGCTCATTGGCGTCGCGCCCGAGTTTTTTTCTGCGATTTTATTGGCGAGGGCCAACCGGATGGATGGCAGCGTCGAAATTGCTGTGGGTTCCAGCCTGCAGATCGCTCTCTTTGTGGCGCCTGTTCTGGTGCTCGTAGGCGCATTGTCCGGCCGTCCGCTCACGCTTGTTTTCACAGGCACAGAAGTTGTGGTCATCTTTCTGACCACGATCCTTGTCAGCCTGGTTTCTCTGGATGGAGAATCCCACTGGTATGAGGGCGTCATGGTCGTGGCTACATACGCAATCTTTGCGATGATGTTCTTCTTTTCCTAAATATCCGCGCGCGGTTCAGTTCTGGCAAAGACGGCGT
This sequence comes from Bacillota bacterium, assembly GCA_021820825.1. The sequence goes on along the minus strand of JAKADD010000095.1, from coordinate 5,380 downwards.
CGTTTCTGGGCAGACTGTATCGTAGCGCGCAAGGGAGGGGAGGGAACACGGTCGATTCACGTCCAAAGGCGTCAAATCATCATGTGGGGAATCGGTCTGATCGCTTTGGCTGCATGTGGAACCTGGCTCTACATGTCAGGCGTGTGGTGGAAAATTCCAGATCTGATGCGTCGGGCCGGCGTATTCGGAATCGGCCTCAGTTATGGCCTGATCCTGGTCCAGACGTTCGTTCCATTCGCTCCGTTCGCCATTCTGGCAGGATTCAACGCGACAGTTCACGGTTTCATTATTGGCTATATCACGACATTTGCCGGAGCGTTCACGGGCGCCCTTTTACTCTACATACTCGCCCGGCGGGCGGTGAAGAGCATGTTGCTCAAGCCGCTGGAACGATTTTTGAACCGACACCCAAAACTGGAACGCGCCTTTACCCGAATTCCAACAGAGGGCGCATGGTCCATATTTGTGGCCATTCTTACGCTGCGACTGCAACCGTGGCTGCCTTCATCTGCGATTGACGTGTTGGCCGGAGCGGCCAAGGTGCGCCTCGCGCCGTTTCTGCTGGCGACATTTTTTGGACAGGCGCCCATGATTGCGCTTGAATCCTACGTGGGTCATCGCATCTTGCACTTTCGGGAACACCAGAAGGAACTCTGGCTACTGGGTGCTCTTAGCCTTCTGTTCTTTGCGTTGTACATCCTGTGGCGGCGTGTTGCCGCAAGGAGAAAACGGGGCGTCTGACCCCGCCTGAGAAGACCATCGTCTGAGACCATCGTTAAATCGTTGACTATCGTCTGACCGTCTGACCGTCGTATATGGCTGTTATGGCGCGTGTGATGCGCGAAGGGGTGGCTTTACAGGTGATTGCAGCCAGCGTGCTCAAACTCGCTGAAATTTTGCTCGTTAACGTGGTTTTGTCGGGCGACAACGCGCTCGTGATCGCAATGACAGCGATCCGCCTTCCGGTCCACCAGCGCCGTTTTGCCATCGTCGCTGGAACCGGGCTCTCGATTCTCATCAGAATCTGGCTGACGCTCCTGGCGTCCGGGCTGGTCAGGTTGCCTTACCTGCAGGCTGCGGGCGGCGTTTTGCTGGCCTATCTGGCTGTCGGACTGCTGGGCAGACGGCCGGGAACGGACGACCGCGAGCGCGGACAGACGGGAGTGAAGCAGTCTTCTGGCCGGATGGTGGGGGCGGTCGCCGCGATCGTCTTCGCCGATGTCGTCATGAGCCTCGACAATGTGGTGGCGTTGGCGGGGATTGCCGCAGGCAATGAAACGTTGCTGGTGATCGGTCTGGTTCTCAGTGTGACTCTGATCATGTTCGCGAGCGCGCTGATCGCGAACATGCTGGAAAAACGGCGCGTACTGGTGTATACGGGCGCTGCTGTGCTCGCTTTTGTAGCGGGCGGCATGATTGCGCATGACCCGGCGCTGCGCGGATGGCCGTATGGACTTCCCGTGGCGGCGTCCGCAGCGCTGGTCAGCGTCCTTTACGGAGTCAAACTGGTTTTGAGGGCGAGAGAATGACCAAACGCCCATTTCCACGCGTCCGCTTTTTTTTCCGTCAGATGTTTCGCGACAAGGTCGCTGACACCAACCGCTTCGAGATGAAACTGGCGCTGGCGATGTGTTCCCGACAGCAGTTGCACGCTGCCGGCGCGCCCGCGATCCAACCCGTCTGCGACGCGCAAGATGGCCGCCAGCTGGAACAGTGTCGGGCGATTGTCAAAACAGTCGTTCAGCCACGCGCGCTTGGCAGACTTGCGGTGCGCAAAGACCAGCGCGGCGACGTCGGAGCGCAGCAGAGTCTGCCATGTCTGGGTCTGGCGAGCGGACAAGACGAGGTAACGGCTATGCCTGTGATGGCCTTTGTCCGCGATGTAGTGTCCGATATCATGCAGCAGAGCCGCCAGGCTGAGACGCGTTCGCAACCCCGCCTCATCCTCTGCTGCGCTGTAAGGTGTTGCGCCGCTCTCCGAGTACACCCACGAAAAGATCTGCTGGGCGTACGCTTCGACCCGCTCGCAGTGTGCGCTGTCCGTCTCGTACAGCCGCATCATCTCGAATGCGCCGTGGAGGAGATCGGATGACAGGGTGGGGTGGCGCAGCGCGATCATGCCTGCTCCTCAAGCAATTGCGAAACATGCCACCGCAAGTCTTCCTGAACTTCGGATATTTCTCGCGCGCCATCGAGGGTAACGAAATCGTACTCCTGCACAAGATCGTCAAACTGCTGCCGGCAGAGCGTCTGGTAGCGATTGAAACTCTCGAACATGTCGGTGGATAGAGACAGATCCATTCCGGACTCCCAGTATTCCAGGAAACCCCTCCGTTGAAAATGCCGATGCAGCAATACTTCTGAAGGAAGCTGCAGATAAAAAGTCAGGTCGGGAATAAGCGCAAATCCAAAGAGCTCATGCAGCCAGTCTGGATCGGCTCCGCGCACCGCATCGCGCACCATCAGGGTGAAAATGTAGCGGTCTGCAATCACGATGAACCCGGCGCGCAGTGCGGGAATGATCTTATTTTCCAGTTGATCGGCAAAATCCGTCGCGTAGAGCAGGCTTAATGTCGTTTTGCCGAGGACATTGCCCATCTTCGCGCGATCGATCACGTTGCTGACGAGATCGGAGCGTTTGATTCCCGTGTCCATCACCGCATGGCCGTTGTACTCAAGCCACTGCTTCAGCAGCAGTGTCTGCGTTGAGCGTCCGGAACAGTCGGCGCCCTCGATAACGATCAGCTTGCCGCTGTAGCTGGTATCCTGCAGATAGGGGAGACCTGCGCCGTAAAAGCGTTTTGGCATGATGTCTCTCAGGCTCATGACGGCGACTCTCCCTTCATGGTGGGGGCGGTGTAGTCCCGCAGATGCTCACTGACAATCTGGCGGACAATCTGCTGCTGGTATTCGACAGTGTCTGTCGCATCGATCACTTGGAAATGCTCGTCTTGGATCATTTCATCATAGTGCTCTTTGATCATTCCCTGAAAGAGTTTGAAGCTCTCCACGGGATCCTGGGACAGTCCGAGATCAAGTCCCGCTTCGTGGTACTTGAGTTGGGGCCTGGCGCTGAGAATACGCTCCAGAGAGATGTCGAGCGGTGTTTGAAAATAGAAACTGACAGTTGGCTTGACCGCAAAACTGTAGGCGTTTTTCACCCATTCCGGATCGCAGCCACGGGCCATGTCACGCGCATAGGCGGTATACACGTAGCGGTCCGCCAGCACAATGTAACCGGCGCGCAGATGCGGCAACATCATTTTTTCATAGCGGTCCGCGAAGTCGCACGCATGGATCAGGCTGAATGTTGTCGGCGTCAGCAAGTTCTTCTTTTTGGCTTTTCTGTTGGCTGTCTTGATCAATTCACTGGAATTCCATTCCGTAAAAAATACTGGGTATCCGTTGTCTTCAAGCCATCTTTTCAGCAGGTAGATCTGCGTGCTTTTTCCGGACCCGTCGGTTCCCTCCACGATGAACAGGCGACCCGGATAATTCATCGTTCGACCCAGGCCGCGGGCTTTGCGCAAGCGCATGAAATCAACTCCTCTCCGCGCGCAGCGATTCCTCTGACGCGCTGACAACAATAATCAGATTCAGGTTGAATATTTTTTTGACCAGCGGGGCGAGGGACTGCGCCGCCGCCATTTCCAGATCCGCGTCTGCGTCTGCGGGCAAATAGACAGACAGCGCCTGTCCATCCGTGTCCATCCGAACGTTTGCGATGCGCGCGTCGTGTCTGCGGTCGAGCGCGGCGGCCAGGCGCACAAACACGCCCAGTCTGGCGGCCAGCGTCAAATCGTTCTCCGACAGTATGGAGCGGTAGGGGCCGCACATCTTGCGCAGCTTGTTGCGGTTTTTAAAGGATGCGACAGCAGCCGCCATGATGATGTCACGGTGCGTCAGTCCGTACAGCGAACTGTTGACGATCAGATAGAACGTGTGCATGTCATAGTGATAGTAATTCACCTGCACGCCGATGCGGTGCAGCATGGCGGCCGCATACAGGATATTGTCCGCCTTGCGGGGAACGATATCCGCGGCGACACCGCCGAGGAACAGTTCCAGCGCGAGGCTGGTCATGTGACTTGCGTGGGCAACCGATTCCTGAAATAACAGCAGGGTGTTTTCCACGCTGTCTCTGAGCACCCGATTTCCGGATACAGTGGGTTCGCCCAGAATCCTGGTATAAAACGCCCCGTCGCGCAACCCTCTGCCGCTGACCCGTATCTGCGTCGCCCGAATGACATTCATGAGGGCCAGCAGGATGGCTCCGCCAGGAATGATGAGATCGGCGCGATCCTTTGACAGACCGTCCAGTTTTTTGCGCCGGGACAGAGGCAATTCGGACAGTTTCAAAACTATGTCGCGAACCATCGTCGGGGTCATCGCGTAGTTGTGCGCCAGGGGAAGCGGATATCCGATCTGCCCCTGGTGGATGGTTGCAATGTTGCGCACCGTGCCGCCAATCCCGATCAAGTCCACTTCCTGATAGGCCTCAAGAAACGGTTGCCCGCGGAATGTCGCCGCAAGCGCGTACACCATCTCCAGCAGCTTTGCCGGGTCGACCGTACGCGGCCACGAGCGACCGAGCGTAACGGCGCCGACAGGAAAGGAGTGCGATGCGACCAGATGACCATTTTCGACGAGTGACACTTCAGTGCTGCCGCCGCCGATGTCAACGAGATAGGCGGTGTTCAGGACCAGAGTGTGCGTGATGGCGCTGTAGCCCAGTCGCGCTTCCTCCTGGCCGCTGATGATGTCCACTTCCAGATCGAGCGCGCTGCGGACTGCCTCGATAATCGCAGGCCCGTTGGACGCGGCGCGCAGGGCGGCCGTTCCAAGCGATAAGGTGCGGGTGACGCCGTAGGCGAAGCAGAGTTCCTGAAACTCCCGCAGATGAGTGATCAGCTCGTCCAGGCCGACAGGGGAGAGCGCTCCGCCTGCGTCGATGTGATTGCTGAGCCGGGGCGTTGATTTGTGCTCGTCGACAACGTAGTATCCACCGTTTTCAAGTTGCCTGATAATGGACAGACGCATAGAGTTGGATCCGATATCGATGATGCCGGTTAGCGTCACACTGGCCAGCTCCTCGCAAGGTGTTGCCGTGCATGCTTGAACAGTATCTGTAGTATACCGAAAATCGCCCGTTGATGTTAGATCCGCAAAAATTGAAAAGCCAGTCGGACGCGCAGACAGGCAAACTGTCCAGGAGTGGATATTGAAACCAGCTATCCATTATTGCATATCTATGATAAAATATGGTCATGGATGAGCAACGGTTTTTGCCGATTCGAAAAGTGGCCGACATGCTCGGAGTAAGCGTACAGACGATCCGCCGATGGGAAAAAGACGGCAAACTCAAGGCAATTCGCTCTCC
>JAKADD010000094.1 GCA_021820825.1 Bacillota bacterium | reverse complement strand
CACGAATGGAGGTGTGTCCGATCTCCGCCTTCAGTCCGACTTCGACGCTCCCCATGTGCATGGACAGCAGTCTCGACTGCACGGAAGCGTCCACGCCGTCTCTCTGCGGCGTGGCAAACGCAAAGCGATTGCTGAGCCTTGGCATGACTGTCTCCAGCACAACGTGAGGCATGCACAGATTGATCAGACCGGAGACTGGACCGATGGAAACAGCTAGTGAAACAACAAGGACAACATCATTTTGGTTGGCAATTTGTATAAACTGCGGATTGATTTCGAGACCATCGTAAGTAAACTGCAGATCGGCGATCCCGGCCCAAGCGGCGCTCAGCGAGGGCAGCGAACGCGCAAACAGCCGCTCCATGACAAGAATGTCGATATCCGTGAAGCGGTGCTCCGCATCAATTTTGTGACCCAAACCGCCCAGCAGCCGATCAAGCATCGCAGACGCTACGTTGTTCCCCATTTCAACCAAAAACTTTCCCCCGAGTGTTTTTACATCAATGACATGCAACACGGTCACTTCGGGTATGGAACGCACGAACTCCTCGTAAGGAACCTGATCCACAGAAGCGATCAGCACCTGCACAACAGTTCGCGCCTGCACAGACAGATACGTGGCGAGCAATCGTGAATAGAGTTCGTGAATGCGCGAGATTGTACGCAGATGCTCCTTCGAGAATCGCATGGCACGTTTGAAGTCATACGGTCTGATGCGTGAGGCGCCATCTTCCCGGCGGATATCTTCGGCCGTTACTTCGCCGGAGCTGAGCGCTGTCAGAAGTGCGTCAATCTCGCCCTGCGACAATATATCAGGCATGTTTCACTCTCCTCATTGCACGATCAGGGAATCAATATAAACTTCTGTGATTTTTCCAGAAACCAGAAACGAATTGACACGCTTCATAACCTGTTGCTTGATGAGTTCACGACCGCCAGGCATCATGATCTGCGTCGAAGAGAGATTATGAAGCACTCCAATGACCGCATCATCCACTTGCGCCTGACGTTCCGTGAGTTCCGCTGCGACGGCTCCGTTTGGCGCCTGCAGCGTCAACTGGATCTGAATGACGCTGCTCCCCTGCAGGTTGGTTGTGATCTGACTCATGGCGTACTGCCATGATTGCAGCGCAGCCGCAGACGGCGGTTGGTGCGCTTGCGGTTTAATCACAAACTGGTATACGAGCGCGCCTCCGATAACCACCACTGCCAGAACCCCAATGATAATGAGTGAAACACGTTTACGACTCATGTCTCACCTGAAGCCCCCATTTTACAGCGTGTATTCCTTGCAATCCAATCTGCCGATAGTATTCGGTAATCAGTCTGGTGACCTCCATCGCTTCTTCCTGGACAACGTATTTGCGACCGGAAAACAGTGTGATTACGGTGTCTGGCGTGGCTTCAACCAGTTCGATCATCGTCGCATTGACGGAGAATGGAGCGCCGCTGATACGCGTCAAAGTAACCACCCGGTTCCCCCGCCCCCTCTACACACTGACAGTTCCACACGCAACTGCGACCCACAACCTGTCTGAGGGTGACTACAGCCCTCAGGCAGGTTCGCAGCCTATTCCTGTTCTAACAAATACATTCGACATAAACCTGCAAAAATCCTGTTCATTCGCCACAATGCATATCGTCAAACGGGCTCACTTGGACACAGATGTGACCGCGCCCAGCGGATACTGGGTTCCTGCCACAGTCAACATGACCTGACCGTTTGCACTGGCGACCGCCGTAACCACACCGCTGACGATACTGCCGCCACTGCCTGTTACGCTCACCGTATCGCCGAGCAACCCAGTCGCAGAGGCCATCTGACTCGACGCCGTGAGTCCCCCGATGGCGCTGATCAGAGTCTGTTCCTCTGCTGACACGTTTGTCATCTGTTCGAGTGTGGAAAACTGCGCTAACTGAGCAACGAACTGGCTGTTGGACTGCGGCGCGAGTGGATCCTGATACTTCATCTGCATCGCCAGAAGTTGCAAAAAGGCATTCTGGCCGAGCGCCCCACCGGGAACAGAGGAAACAGACGATGACTGGGTCGCTTGCGAGCTCACCTGTCCATTCGCTGTCTGCACGTTGCTGATACTGGACAAACCGATCCCGCCTCTCATGCGCGCGCGGAAAATCCCGCGTGATCAAAATCGCGCTGTGCTATATACGCACTCTCCGATCGAACAACCGCCGCACTGCCGCTGTCTGTATGAGCGTTCCAGGACTGATTGCGGCTGCTCTCCCCCTTAGCGGGATAGTCGCCGGTGAACGCGCCGACGTCAAATGCAACCGCACCGTATCCTCCTGTTTGCAGGAGTTGCCGGAGTTCAGGCAACTGTGACTGGAGCAGGGCTTGCCCTTCGTGATTTGCCAGCGCAAAGCGAACTCGCAATCCGGCCGCTTTGTCACCTGACACCGTGACTCGCAACTTGCCAAGGTGTGCAGGAATCAGCGTCAATTCAACGCTTGCCAGGCCGCTGTTCAGTACACGGGTGCTCTGGCGCATCAGCCACCCGGCCACCTCTGGAGCAAATCGCTGCATCAGCATGCTCTGCAGCGCAGGAGTCGCAGGATCCGTTGCCGTCTGCGAGTTGACAGTTCCCGGCGCGCGTCCCGCGAGTTCCAGAACGCCATGCGTGTGCGCAGCGCTCTGGTAAAACGGACCGGCAAGCGCTGATTCGCCCCCCGCAAAAGGAGCGACCGCCGCGGCGTGCGCCGCTGCGCCATAGGGAGCAGCCACAGTGGCGCCAGAATGATGCGCTCCCGCAGATACTCCCGATTGCATCCGCGGCGTTCCCTTGCCGCGACTGCCCGCCAGACGAAGACCCGCACGCACGTGGACCGCAGAAAGTCGCAAACGCAGGTGTCCTGTCTGTGGCGCGCCGCCGCCAGATACAGCCCTGACTGGCTTCTCCCGTCCAACTGAACCGACGACCGTCATGCTCTGGATCGTAGCGACGCCTGGCGAAACGGACGTCACAACGCCGCGCATAGCGGCGGTCAAAGCCGACGCGGAGGCGGGAGACACAGGCGTCCGCACAGGCTGATTGCCTGCGTTTGCTGCGCCGTTCGCTGTGTTTCCGGGCGCCGCGGCAGGCGCCGCATGACTGCCTGAGAACAGATGACTGCGTGCATTTGACCCCGCTGCAGAGAGATCTACAACTGGCGCCGCAACGTGACGGGCCACAGAAACTGGCGGCGAACCATTGCCGCTGCCCGTCAACCCTGCTTCTGAGCGCGCAAAGCCCTGCTGGATCTGGCCTTGCTGGATCTTCCCGGCGATTGCGGTGCGCGAACTCCGAGTTCCCGTGATGACCCTGCGTCCAGTTGTCGACAGCGCCGTTCGCACACCTTTACGATCCTGCTTCCCGGCCTGCTTTCCAGCCGTCAGGGCGCCAGAGAGCGATCCTTGTTCCTTTTCCCTGCCTGCGCCTGCCACAGCGGCGGATTCCGCCTGCGTCTGTGTGTGCTCTCCCTGGCCGCGCCGCACTGTCGTCCGACCCGCGTCCGGAGTCAGAAAACCGCTCTTTGCGGCGGGCTGTAAAGCGCGCTGCTTCTCTGCAGCAAGCAAGGACAAAAAGATCCCAGAACCTTGAACGAGCGGCCCAGCGGACTGGCCAGCCTGCCGGTCATGCAACTTGACATGGTTCTTGTGTCCTGAGTTCGCATGACGTTTGGAAGCGCTTGTGGTCACTCCCATTGCACCGGGCGGTTCTGACGTGAATGTGGTGCTCAACATGATCCCCCCTCGGAGGTCTGTTCCTTGCAGGCTCCATACGATCCTTTGCGGCATCACCTCCCCTACAACCGGAAATTCCCGCCAAGCCTGAGACGACCCGCCAATCCACAATCAGCGGTCATGCCCCCGCCTGCAACAGTTTTGCAGCCTGCTTCGGCGGCATGACAGCAAGAATGGAGGCCTCATCGGCAGAATTCATCGCGCGCAAGACCAGAACCTGATCCGCAAACGACAGTTGAGTCAAGATAACCGCCGCCTGGTTGGGCGACATGTCCATATATACTTTAGCCTGCTTCGCAGCGTTTTGCGCTGCGGACCCCGCCTTGTGGATCTGCGTCTGGTCTGCCTTCGCCTGTCTGGAGAGAGTGAGCAGATGCGCCTGATCAGCCGTCACTTTTGCTTCAAGCGCCGTCACGGATTGCTTGAGACGCGTGATCTCTCCCGATTTTTGCCGCAACTGGCGTGTCAATGCGACGACCTGACTGGGCGCCGACGGCGCTGACGGCGGCTCTCCCAGCATGTGCCGGATAGCCGCTGTCTGAGTGGTCACTGTCGCAATCTTGCCAAGCACATTGACCCCCAGAATCTGCAGAGCGATTCCGGCAAACAACGCGGAAGCCAGTATCGGCAACAAAAAGTAATAAATGATCCAGGACATCGGCCGGGCGCGCCGCTCATTGACCGCCAACCCCATCACTCCCAATCTAAGACATGCGTGTTGCGCAAAATTCCACAGAAAAACGCCAACCATGCGAATTTACCGCGAGTCAAGATCCGGCCTGTTCCACAGCGAACGCGTGACTGCGAGTTCATCGCCGCTGCGCAGGTCGATACCTTGCTGGAGACGACGTTCCGCTTCTTCCATGAGGCTGCACTGGCGACCCCATGTCTCCGCCTGTATGTAGGCTTCTTTGGTCAGGTCGCGGGCGTCGTTCAACTGTTTAGCGCAGACATCCACCACTGTTGACTGCTGCTCTACCGCCCTACCAAGAAACAGTTGATAACGCTGCCACGCCACAGTATCGCCCACCACGGCCAGGTGCTGTTCCGTCTCCCGATCGGCCTCAACCAGCATTTTGTGAATGCCGTCCAGGTGTTCCTGTGCGCGATCCATCTCCAGTACTGCCATTCGCTGTTCCAGTTCCCGCAGTTTTTGCAGTTGCGCGTAAAGCTGCTGTATGCGCCCGCTTCGCTTGGTGTCTTTCACGGTGTTATGCGTTCCCCCTTGCGAATTCACTCACAGCGCTCATCGTCTTGGCAAACACAGTTTGGTCGGATACCTGTTGCCGCAAAAACTCCAGCAACTCTCTTTCGACAGCGATCGCCTCGTCGGCTTCCGGATCGCTCCCCGGCTTGTACGCCCCTATGCGAATCAAATCCTCCACATCGCGCTTGGCCGCCATCAGAGTGCGCACATGACGCGCAGCCTGGGAGTGCTCTGGACCGACCAGGTCGTTCATCAGGCGACTCACACTTTGCAGCACATCGATAGCAGGGAAGTGACCCCTGTTGGCGAGTTCGCGACTCAGTACAATATGTCCATCGAGAATACCGCGCACAGCATCCGCGATTGGATCCTGAAGATCATCGCCGTCGACCAGCACGGTGTATATTCCCGTGATGGACCCCAGTTGTGAGCGTCCTGCCCGTTCCAGCAAACGCGGCAACGAAGCGAACACGGACGGCGTATATCCGCGAGCGGTGGGCGGTTCCCCGACCGCCAGGCCTAATTCCCGCTGCGCCATGGCAAATCGTGTCACCGAATCCATCATCAGCGCGACACTGCGACCCTGATCACGAAAAAATTCAGCGATGGCAGTCGCCACGAATGCGCCCTTGACACGAACGAGCGGCGGCTGATCCGAAGTGACAACCACCACGACAGAGCGGCGCAGACCGTCCGGGCCGAGGTCCCGTTCAATAAACTCCCGCACTTCCCGACCGCGCTCGCCGATGAGGGCGATCACATTCACATCAGCCTCGCTGCTTTTCGCCACCATACCAAGCAATGTGCTCTTGCCGACGCCGCTGCCGGCAAACAGCCCCACCCTCTGGCCGACGCCGAGTGTGAGCAACCCATCGATCGCGCGCACCCCGGTCGCAAGCGGTGTGTCAATGCGCGGACGGGCAAGGGGCGAGGGCGGATCTCTGTGGATGCGCGCCCACTCCCGCCCGGTCAGGGGCCCGAGCGAATCAATTGGTTCACCGAGCCCGCCGACAACCCGTCCCAGCAGATCATCGCCGACGCGTATCTGCAGAGAGTCGCCCGTCGACTGAACAAGACTGCCTGGCGCCAGACCTTCAATGGGTCCAAGCGGCATCAGAAGAACCAGATCCTGGCGAAACCCCACCACCTCGCACAATGATTCATGTCCGTCGCCAGAGCGGATGATGCATACTTCGCCAATGCGCGCCGACGGGCCGCGCGCCTCGATTGTCAACCCGATCACTTTCTCCACTCTGCCGTACACACGGTACATGCGGGCGTCGCGCAACCGCTCTGTGAGCTGCCTGCGACGTTCATCAGTCATGAGCACTGGCAATCCACTCCCTGACAATGTCGCGCAGTATTCTGCCCGCCTCCTCCAGACGGGTGGCCACTCTGTTGTCGAGTGTCCCGTATTCGCTCACGATCATCACGTCACCCTGCAAGAGTGTGTGGTCGGGCGCAATTACCAACTGTGTCTGCGGGGCCAAAGCACGTTCAAACTCTGCTCTGCGGGAGAGCGCGCCACCATAATCAACTGACGAAACAAGCAACTCGACCTTTGGCGCGCGTTCAACCTCAGACAGCGCAGACTGTACAACACGCTGCACGTACTCTGCGTCTTGGTCCAGAGCATGCTCCACAATACGGTTGGCGACGCTCAGGGCAAGTTCCGCGATTATTTCCTCAGCCGTACGGATCCGTTCCCGCCGCTCCTTCTCCGCCTGCTGTACAACTCTGCCTGCAAACTGCACCTGGCTGTCGCACTCCTGGCGTGCAGACAGGACGCCAGCCTGATAACCTTCCCGATGTCCTGAAAGAGTCGCCTCCTCCGCAATTCGGACAGCTTCCAGTCTGGCTTGCTCCAGAAGTTGTTCCGCGTGTTTTTGAGTCGTCTCCACAACACGCAGGGTCTCATCCCTGATCGATTCAAGAATCGCCGTCCTTTGACTGATCTCCCGTTCCAGTTCAATGACGGTATTCTGAAGCGACGCTTCCCGATCGGCTGCGTCCAGCAGCGGCAACTGCCGCTCCCAGGAACTTTCGGCTGTGAATGAGAGCTGTCGATCGGGAAGGTCTTCCGCTACACTGCGCCATATTCTAGACAAGGATGTCATCTCCCCCGCCGCGCGCGATCACGATTTCCCCGATCTCCTCAAGTTGGCGGATTTGCGCCACGATGCGCTGCTGCGCTTCTTCAACGTCGCGCAGGCGCACTGGTCCAGCAAATTCCATGTCCTGCTGGAACGTTTCCACCATCCGTTTTGACATGTTGCGGTACACAGCCGCCTGCACGTCGTCACTTGCCGTACGCAATGCCAGCATGAGATCAGCCTGGTCGATATCGCGAATCACCCGCTGAATCGCACGGTTATCAAGCAACACAATGTCTTCGAAGACAAACATGCGTTTCTTTATCTCCTCGACAAGATCCGGATCCGACAGTTCCAGGTTCTCCAGAATGCTGCGTTCCGTAGCGCGATCCACACCGTTTATGATAGCCACGATCGCTTCAAGACCACCCACGGACATCGCGTCAACGGAACTGGACGAGGATAACTTGTTCTCCAGCACCCGTTCCACCGAATTTACAACCTCTGGCGTGGTTACGTCCATGACGGCGATGCGGCGAGCCACGTCAGCGCGCAAAACAGTCGGCAACTCGCTGAGGACTGTCGCAGACTGTTTTGCATCCAGATAGGAGAGAACCAGAGCGATTGTCTGCGGGTGTTCGTTCTGAATGAAGCTTAAAATCTGACCGGGATTTGCCTTGCGCGCAAATTCAAACGGCCGCACCTGCAGCGACGCCGTCAGCCGCTCGATGATGGACACAGCGCGCTCCGACCCAAGCGCTTTTTGCAGAACGTCGCGAGCGTACTCCATGCCTCCCTGTGCGATGTACTCTTCGGCGATCGCCAGTTCGTGGAACTCTTGCAGGATTCCTATACGGTCCTGCGACGTAACCCGATTCACCGTGGCGATCTCGAGTGTCAATTGTTCAATCTCGTCCTCACGCATATGCTTGTACACGCCAGCAGCAGCCTCCGGACCCAAACTGATCAGCAGGATTGCAGCCTTCTGTTTATAGTTCAGCACTTCTCCGCCGCGCATGAGCTGTCACCCCTATTCCTGTGACAGCCACGAGCGCACCAGCGAAGCGAACGCTTCGGGCCGTCGTGACGCCAGTTCTTTTAATTGCCGCAAGACCGCCATATCCTGCGGTTCAGAAGGCATGTTCACAAGCGATGCGAGAGACAGCGAGTCAAGCGCCTCATCGGTCACCTGTTTGCGTTTGCGACGGCGCAGGATAAGGACTGTCGCCACAGATCCTCCCGCCAATAGCAGGGCCACAGCCCCCAGTGCAAGCGGCGAGCCAAAGAATGTTCCAGTTGTTCCGGCAACCGCAGCA
>JAKADD010000093.1 GCA_021820825.1 Bacillota bacterium | reverse complement strand
GACAACGGTGAGTGAGCTGAGAGCCATGGCTGCGCCGGACAGCATCGGGTTAAACAGCCCAAACGCAGCCACTGGAATCACGATCGCGTTATAAATAAGGGACAGCAACAGGTTTTGGCGAATTTTCCCCATTGTGGCCACCGAGAGATTAATGGCCGTCAACACTTTGCGCGTATCCTGATCCATGATCGAAATATCTGCGGCGTCAAACGTGATCTCCCCACTGGGCGCCATGGCGATGCTGACGTCGGCGGCCGCGAGCGCAGGCGCGTCATTGATGCCGTCGCCGACCATGGCCACTGTGCGTCCGTTTTCTTTGAGCTTGCGAATAAACGCTGCTTTGTCCGCGGGTAATGCGCCTGCCATCAGGTTGTCAATCCCGACCTGAGAGGCGACGGCCTGTGCGTTTTGCAGATGATCACCCGTGATCAAATGCACGTCCAGCCTCATTTTTTTAAGGCTTTGCACAGTGGCCGCCGCATCTGCCTTCACGCTGTCCAGCAGGGCGATCATTCCGAGAGCCAAGCCGTCTCGCGCCACGAGAACGACCGACTTGCCCTGCGCCTCGAAGTGGCGCGCCCTGTTTCTCACAGTTGCGTCAACCATTCGCGGCAACGCGAAGTGGAAACGCCCGAGCGCAATGGACCGTCCTTCACAGACCCCCTGCAGTCCCTGCCCAGGAACAGTTTCAACCGAACTGATCGGAACGACCGGAATTCCTTGTGATACGGCTTCGTTTACAATGGCCAGTGCGATCGGGTGTTTGCTGTGCGCTTCCAGCGCAGCGGCGGTGGACAGTACCGTCTGTGGTTTTGCGCCCAGCGTAGACCACACGTCAGTGATCCGGAAGGCGCCCCTGGTCAAGGTTCTCGTTTTGTCAAATACGATCGTATCGATTTCGGCCATTTTCTCCAGCGATTCAGTGGTTTTCACCAGGATGCCAAGCCGTGCTCCGATGCCTGCGCCGACCATCACGGCTGTTGGCGTAGCGAGACCAAGCGCGCACGGACAGGCCACGAGCAGCACGCTGATGGCAGGCAGCCAGGCGTGCTGCCAACCACCCAGATAACCCTGGAGGATGAGGGTCAACGCGGCGAGCGCGAGTACGACGGGAACGAACACATTGGTCACGGAGTCCACCCTTCGTTGCACGGCGGCTTTTGATCCCTGCGCCTTTTCAACAATCTGAATGATCTGCGCCAGCATTGTATCATTGCCCGTGCGGGTAATGCGGATGGCGATCGGATCACCCAGGTTGACGGTGCCCCCAATGATCTCGTCACCCGCCCATCTCTCCACAGGAAGAATCGTACCGTTTAGCAATGATTCGTCAATCACGGCTGTTCCGTGCAAGAGCACGCCGTCGCCAGGCACTGTCTCTCCAGAATGGACAACGACGATGTCGGCTGTTTGCAGGCGTTCCACGGAAATATCCGTCTCTCCGCTATGGGTATTTTTTACATGAGCCACCTGCGCTTGCAGATCGGAGAGGGCGTCGACGGCCTGGTTGGCAGCCATTTTCGCTTTCGCTTCAAGGAGTTTCCCAAGCAGGACCGTGGTGATCACTGTCGCGGAGCAGTCAAAATAGACATCACGCCCGCCGCTGAGAATGGAGAGCACGCTATAGGCATACGCGATCGTCGACCCAAGGGCGACAAGTACATCCATGCTTGTTCCACCGCTGCGGACAGCGTGAAAGGCGCCTCTGTAAAAGCGTCTGCCAATATAGAACTGCACAGGCGTTGCGAGCGCCCACTGCACCCAGGGAGGAGTGAAAAGAGGCCCGCCAAACAGCATGACGGCCATCTGTGCGATCAGCGGCGCAGTACAGATGGCCGAGATCAGGAATTCATTGAAATCGGATTGGTAGACAGCTGATTTTCGTCTGCGCTGTTCCTGCAAAGACGGCGCCAGCTTGGCGCCGTAGCCTGCCCGGTCGACGGCGGCGATGACATCGTCGCTCCGCGCCGTTCCCTCAGCCACTTCAATGTGCGCCTTCTCTGACGCCAGATTGACATGGACGGAGAGTACTCCGGGAATGCGTCCCACGACCTTTTCAATGCGTGTTGCGCACGCCGCGCAGCTCATGCCCGTGATTTGCAAGTCAATGTGTTCCGTTTGCTGCAAAGCGCGCTCCATTGGCAGACCCTCCAGGATAATCGAACACCATAACTCGTCCTACGTAGATGGTATTCTTCCTGGACTGGCGTCATGCGGGAACGGCGGCAAAAAATCGCCTCAAGCGCGCCCCAGCGGGAATGGAGCGAATGCGGCAGTCAAGACTGTCTGTGGTCTGTGGCCGACACCAGTTACCTGGCCGCAGCGAGTATGGAACGGGGAATGGCTGACCGATTTCCAAAAATCACGGGGGCGGTCATTGTGTATCCTTCCCGCTGATAAATCGCCCGCCCTGGTTTTGAGAGCGTGTAGTCAATAAATCTCAGGCCGGCGCTTTGATCCGGCGCGCCTGCTACTTCCGTGATGTAGATTTCCAGCGGAGAACCGACCACCGTTTTGCCGCCCTTGATCGTGACGCGCGCCTGGGCATAGGCGCGCCTGTCTGCCGGGTCGCCCAGATTGATGGCTGCAGGCAGTGCGACATAGGGTAGATGACGCTGCACCGCTTCAGGCAAAAAGGCGCTTGAGGCGTCCAACTGACCTGCTTGCAATCTTGAAAGTATGGTTTCCTCAGCGAAAATCTGGTTGGGATTATTCACGCCGCCAAGGATTCTGGCGGCTGTTCCCTGCGGCAGATGATAGTACCGATCCGCCAGTTCGAGCATCAAAATAAACGCCTGCCCCTGTGGATCGGTGTTGGGGTTTGTCCGACCGAGATGGAACCGGGAGTTCTCCATCAGTTTGAAGAGTTCTTTCAGTGGTCTGCGGCCTGTGGCGACGGCTTTGAACGCACCGGCAAATGGGCTCGTTGGCGAATAGGCGATCACGAGCGGCGCGCTGGCATATCCGACGGCCCAGTCGGTCAATCGGGGCATCAGTATGCGCAGTGGTGCGGTTCCGATACTCTCAAATACATTGGGCCTGATCTGGCCGCTTGTGATGAGGTGAGCCACACCGAAGGAACCGCCGCCGCGTCCGCGATAGGATAGACCCGTGGTTTTGGAGAAAGCCGGTGCGATAAACTGGTCATTGACCAGTTGCAGTGAGCCCGCATAGGCAACATCGGCTGTGCCAGACGGATGATTCGCAGCTTTTGCTTTGGGCGCAGCAGCGGGCTGTGCGCTTCCCGACGCCGCGCCGCAGCCTGCGAGTGTCGCTGAGATCGCCAGAATACCGACAAATCCTGTCATTTTTCTTGTTCTATGCTTTGTCCTCATGCGGCTGTCAGGAGCGTTTTGAACATGTGAGTTCATTCGATGCATCCTCCCACTGTGTTTTCTCTCATATAAATGCGCCTGTCGCTGTCACGTCATAGGGCCCAAAACGGGCGAGGTCCCAGCGAAATCGGTCAGACTGCAGGAGTGACAGCACGCGCTTGACGCCATCGTCGTGAGCCACTGTGTCGGGTACCAGTAAGGTGCACGTTTCTTCCTGAATGGGAATGAAGTCCAGCCGCGCAATCGCCGCCGCACTGCTGATCCCAATGCCCACATCGGCATGACCGCTCACAATCGCGTCTGCAACCTGTAGATGGCCGGCTACTTCTGTTCCGTATCCGCTAACCATGTCGCTTGCCACATGGGCTTCCTGAAGCAGGGTGTCAAGCACTCTGCGCGCGCCCGCGCCAGTGGCGCGGTTGACGATGCGCAGATGTCCACTGGCCAAATCAGCGGCAGTCTCGAAATGTGCCGGATTGCCGCGTTTCACCAACCAGCCGATTTCCCAACGAGCAAACTGAATCTGTCTGTATCCTTGCAGTGTCGACAGTAAACTGGTTGCCTGAGCCTGGACCGCGATCTTCGTATCGCCATGAATCGCAGCCATATGGACTAGACCCTGACTCAATCGCGTCAGCGCCGCTCGGTTATCCGCGTTGTGCCAGATCGTCTCTGTCGTTCCGGAACCGCTTCGCGCGTGTTCTGCCAGAAGTCCCAGCCCAATGTCGCAACCAGCGATAAAAACGGCTGGATCCTGGGCGCCAGACGGGTTGCGCTGAATCCGCGCGACAGATGAACCGTTGCACGTGAGGACGACTCCGTGGGCGACGCTCGGCTGCATGCGCTGTCCCAGCATTTCAGTTGCAGCGTGTGCAATCCACCTGTCGCCGATGCGGCCAAGAGTCACACGTTCGCCTGGCGCCACAGGTTCATCTGGGCCAAGATGGGCAACCTCTGTGGAACTGCTGATCGTCTCCTGAAACAGTTCTTCAACTGCGACACCCAGAATACGGGCCAGGCGCAGGGCCACAGTAATGGAAGGCGCGACCTGCGCCATTTCAATGGCCGCAATCGTCTGTCGCGTGACACTGGCCGCGACAGCCAGTTCCGTTTGCGACAGGTGGTTTTGCAGGCGGAGTGAGCGAACGTGGTTTTGGAGCATTCCCACCATCCTTCCATTCAATCTGTTCGAGTGTAAATAATATTATTCATAATGTCAATTTTACATTGCATGCAGAGCAGTTGCGGGTGATTGGTTTTGTGTGCGTTTGTGATATAAAATCAAAGGAAGGCGGCGCGTTTGCGAGCACAGCCCGACGCATGGCGGGCGCACAGTCCTGGTGTCCAGCTGCCACAGGAGGTCGACCATGAAGTGTGAGAGGATTATTTTACATCGACTGCGCATGCCGCTGATTGAACCGTTTGTCGCATCGTACGGCGCGGAGTCGGAGAAGGACGTGATCATTGTTGAGGTGGTTGCGACAGGCGGTGCGGTTGGGTACGCAGAATGCGCGGCGGGCCGCGCGCCTCTGTATACGGAGGAGACTGGCGGCACGGCGTGGCATATGCTCAGCGATTTTTTGATCCCCGCTCTCATCGGAAAAACGTTTGACCAAGTGGCCGATCTATTGGCGATTCGCTCTACACTGGAGCGTTTCAAAGGGAACCGGATGGCGAAAGCGGCCATTGAGATGGCGCTCTGGGACTGTTTTGCGCAGGAGTCTGGGGCGCCGCTCGAAACTCTGCTGGGGGCAAAGCGAACGGAGGTGGCCGTTGGCGTCAGCATCGGCATGCAGGGTTCGACGGAGGGTTTGATCCGGAAAGTTCACAGTTATCTGGAGCAGGGTTATGCGCGTATTAAGGTTAAAATACGCCCAGGTTACGATCTTGAGCCGCTTGCGGCGATTCGCGGCGCATTTCCGGACATTGCGCTGATGGCCGATGCAAACAGCGCCTATCGCCTTGCTGATGCGGCTCATCTGCAGCGTCTCGACGCGTTCAATCTGATGATGATTGAGCAACCGCTTGCTTTTGACGACCTGATGGATCATGCGCGTCTGCAGGAGACGCTTGCGACCCCAATCTGTCTAGACGAAAGCATTCGTTGCGCCGAGGATGTGCAAAATGCCGCCAGACTGGGATCCTGTCGGATCGTGAACCTGAAGGTTGGACGCGTGGGCGGCTTTGGCGAAGCGCTTCGGGTGCACGACGCCTGTCTGGCGGAAGGGTTTGATCTGTGGTGCGGGGGCATGCTCGAAACTGGTATTGGCCGGTTGCACAACATCGCTCTTACGGCGTTGTCGGGATTTACACTCCCAGGCGACACCGCTCCCAGCGCGCGGTATTTTGTGGAAGATTTGATTGATCCGCCAGTGCGCTTTGTGCGACCGGGCTGGTTAGCTGTGGAACCGCTCGCAGGGGTGGGTTCACGCGTCCGTAAAGAGCGCTTTGAACGTTGGACCATAGCGCAAAAACGCTTTGACCGCTAGGGGAGCAGTGAAAAAGTCAGGAGCGCCGCGAAAACTGCGGAAGACTGGCGATCCGCAGCCGACAACTGCCTCCAAGTCAACTGCTTCCGATGAGAACACCAGCTGCGAAGACGAGGATTCCGCCCAGGACGACCTGGACAATGGACATCCATATCGCGGTGCGGAAGTAGCGGTTTCGAATGATGGCGATCACGATCAGTTCGATGCCCACAACGATGTAGGCGACGGTCAGTGCGATGTGCAGATTGGGGATCAGGAAAGGCAGTGTGTGGCCAATTCCGCCAATCAGGGTCATGAGCCCCGTGATCAGGCCGCGAATGATCGGGTGCCCGCGTCCGGTCAGCGTGCCGTCGTCGGACAGCCCCTCGGAAAAGGCCATGCTAATCGCAGCCCCGACGGCCGCTGCAAGACCCACGAGAAACGTGGTAGACGGGCTGTGCGTTGCGAACGCCGTCGCGAAAATCGGCGCAAGGGTCGATACGGAACCGTCCATAAGCCCAGCGAGGCCAGGTTGAACAATGCGCAGAACGAAGGTTTTGCGATGCCCGTGTTCGGTCAGTTCGGGTGCGGCGCTGTCAAGGTTGAACATAGGGAAACTCCTCCTTTCGTGCACTTGTGTTCATCGGCACGTCGGATCGGATTGCTTCTACACTCTTTGCACGATATTGATGATGACCACGACAGTCATGAACAGGACGTATACACGCAGACTCCAAATCACCGTTTTTAGCCAAGGGCTCAGCGTGCGCTGACCGAGTTTTCGGATCCTGACCTGCGTGTCCAGATGCTCTTGGAGTGTTTGATCGATCAGGCCTGGGCGTTCGTATACGTCAGTCAACCGGAGGCTGCCGAGTCCGGCGGACTCGATGAATTCCATCTGATTTGTCGCCATAAGGTTGTGCCTCCCGAAATCATATTGATTAAGATGAACGATTGTGTCGAGCCAGCGTCTAAAGATGCAGGCTGGGAAAAATCACGGTCAGCGCATACAGTAATCCAGCCAACGAGACAAATACGCCGACAAACAGACCAAGACCGTTTAAAAACCACCCGCTGCGGTGATCGCCCATGATTTCTCTGTCATTCACGAGGAGCAACAGAAATCCGATCGCGGGCGGCATGGTCAAAACAGCGATCACATTGACCATCAGCACCACGAATTCGAGCGGGAAGCCCGGGATCAATACGACGCTTCCACTGATCGCGGCGACCGCCATGAGCACGAGGTAAAAGCCTTTTGCCTCCTTAAAGGAGCGGTTCAGACTGTGCGCCTGTTGCGTCACTTCTCCAAACGCGTAGGCGGATGATGTGGAGATGGCGATAGCCGCCACAAGACCCGCTTCGAGAATTCCGAAGGCAAACAGCGCGCCGCCGAATCTGCCGATGTAGGGAACCAGCGCCTGCGCAAACTGCGCCGCTCCGAATTGACTGGCGTTCATATGGTGCACAAACAGCGGAGCGGTGGCGATGATGCACGCGATCGCGGCCAGGGCGGCGAGCAGGGCGCCGATGGCGGTGTCGATCCGTCCTTGCGGGATGTCGCGCACGGCGAGACCCTTGTCGCTCACCGCTCCCTGCTGAAAGAACAGCATCCATGGCGTGATCGTTGCGCCAATGTCGGCCAGCAGGATAATGACTGTTTGTGAGCCGAATCCGCTGGGGAAGGGACTCCAGGTCAGCAAGGAATGGCCCACGGCGCCCCAGTGGGGATGTGCCATCAGAGCCACCGGTACGAATACGAGGTTGCACAGCGCCAACAGCAGGGCGATCCGTTCGAAGGACCAGTAGCGGCGAGACATAAAGGCCGCCGCCATCACGGCGAGCGCCCCGCCGACCGCCGCATAGTTGGGGATGCCAAAATAGCCGGCCCCCGCGACGATTCCTACGAACTCTGTGATCAGCGTCAGCACATTGGTAAAGAGCAGGTCGATCATGGCGAAGTTGCCCCAAAACCGTCCGAAGCGGCGATAGATGAGTTCGGCGTGGCCCGCTTTTGACACGGCCCCCAGGCGCACAGTGATCTCCTGCGCCACAAACGCCATCATAAAGGTGACAATGACAAAGGGAACGAAGAATCCGATCCCAAACTGCGAACCGGTTGCGGAATAGGACAACATGGATGGAGCGTCGTTCTCGCCGAGCATGACGAGAATGCCAGGACCGATTAACAGCCAGAGCAGACGCATCCGGCCGCCTCTGCGGCGAGCCTGGGTTACTTGTAGCCGATCCAGCGCTCGCGCGGCCTCTTCCCGGTTGGGAGCGTTCACCGACATCCAAGATCCCTCCCCACCAGACAGTATCGTCGAAAAACTTTCTTTAGCACAACAGTGTTGCCGCGGGCCATACAAATGTCAACCGGGAAAAAAAGTTTCCCTCGCGCCAACCACGCTTTAACTATATGCGACTTGAGTGAAATATGCAACAGCGATTTATGCATGTCGCGGCAGTTCAGTGTGTGAAACCGCTCTCATATTGACGCTGCATGAGGATTGCGATAGGGTAGAGAAGGGTGAGGATCAGTTGAGGGAGTGGATGGGGCGATGATGGATTATCCTCTGCTGTTGCGTTCGATATTATATCGGGCGGACACGGTTTTTCCAGAGCAGGAGATCGTATCGCGGGATTACTCGGGTATGTTCCGCTATACTTACAGAGACATGGTGGGAAGAGTGCGGCGACTCGCAAACGCGCTCTCGGA
>JAKADD010000092.1 GCA_021820825.1 Bacillota bacterium | reverse complement strand
ATTGGACGTTTGCCATACTGTGGGCCGCATCATGAGAAGCATTGGTCAGCAGTACATCCAGACTGGAACCTAACATGATGACTCCCAAACCCAATCCCAGCAGATGATACTTGATCATCGCAAACCCTCCTTCCCGTCATTGGAGCACTCACCACTCATCAATCGTCGCCAGATCCACCGCCGTCGCCCGAACCACCGCCCGAGTCGTCGTCTGAATGCGCGCCGGAAGCTTTCGTCACGGTATGCACCGCCGGCTGTGCAGACTTTGTGATGGCCGCTCTTTGTATTCGCGGCGCGTAGACTGCTTGTGCAGATTGACTTAACGCCGATTGCACGGAGAAAGCTACACTCTTGACGCGCAGGCTGAGTTGCTGAACCTGTCTGCCATCAGAAACAATGGCCGACTGTGTTCTCTGCAGTGTCGTTTCGAGTTGCGACAGTTGCTGGCTTAACTCCGCCACATGAGCGCTTACGGCCTGTAATCTGGCCCCATTTTGATCCGCTGTCAGGCTGGCTGCCTGAACTGGATTCGGCGCCTGCAGGAGTGAGCGGTAGACGACTCCTACAAAGCCCGCGCTGACAATCAATACGACCCATTTTTTAGTTATCATGATCGTGTGCACTCTCCTGTTAAGGGTTGGTTATTTGGCTTTTTCAATATTATTTGGACGTTCAACCTGTCTGGTGGTCAGCGATCGCCACACGTAAGTCAGGATAATGGATGTTGTGGAAAATAAATATAGAGCGTGCAGGTTGGGCGTATCGGTGCCGCCCCAGATGCCGTGCAAAGTGACGCCCATCCAGCAGAGTGTCGAAAGTCGGTGTATACTCAGCCAGCGGGTGCGAAATGTTTTGCGCATGGATGCGGTCACTGTGATCAGAAGCAGAAAATATAGCGAGAAACTTCCGATGACCATCGCGACGGGGTGGTATTTCGCCTGAATTGGGAATGGAAACTGGCCAAACCCCACACCGGATTTGGGGTCCAGCCCCGTGAATGTGAGGTGTACGCTCAGCAGTGCAAAGAATACGCTCAATAGGGATCGGTGCCACGGGTACAGCCAGCGCGACAGCTTCCAGTCCTGCTTGTTGGCGGGGTGACTGAGTATCAGCCCTGTCATAACCGCCAAAGTGAGGGCGCCGTATGCGGAAAGTGCGGCGCTTCTGCTGACGAGCCACAGTCGCAGATGTCCAACAGAGGATAGTTGCGCAATAAGTGCGATGCTAAGAATTGCGAGCCCCCAGATCACAGCGAAGATAAGGATCTGGCCCGCGATCGGTGCAGAGGGTAAAGGTGATTTTGCTGTTTTCCTGTGCGTGATTCTCACACCCCATCTATAGTTTTCAAATCGATAATGAATGTTACCTTAATATGATATGTGAGGTAGATATACGTATAAAACGATCCGGGTATGGGGGTACCCCACAGTTCACAGTTCCCCCAGGACGGTTGTGTTCATGGCAGGGTCCACCCAGGAGAGATAGGGGCTGAAATTGCCCGTCACGAACAGGGAGCGGTTGCCGTTCACGATGAGTACGCGCGGCAGTCCTCCAAACGCCTCCACTGCAGGGGGGAAGGAACCCCGTACAAACACGTACTTCGTCAACACTTCCGCAAAAGCGGCGCTTTGCGCCATCGCGGTTACGGATTGAATCTGGGAGGTCACTGGCTCGCCTGACCCTGGATCAATCAGGTGATGGACCCTGCGACCCTCCATTTCCCATGACTTGCGCCAGACGGAACTCGTGCAGACGGATCGTCTCTCTCCCTGCATGGACAGCGCGGCAAGAATGCGCTCCGGTTGAAATGGATTCTCTACGCCGATGCTCCAGGACTCTCCCGATTCCTGTGCTCCCCTGAGGACCACGTCACCTCCGGCATTGACGATAAAGCCTGCCAGAAGCGGCTCTGGAATCCGCGACTCGACCAGATCGGCCAGACAGTCTGCAGCGTATCCTTTCACGATGCCGCCCAGATCAATCGGCGCCGGCAGTTCGACCCTCCGCTCTCCGTGCCATAGGAACAGCGGGTCCTTCGCAGACCGCGCGTCCGCCTCCTGCAGAATCCCCTGGGGGAGCGGAGCGCCTGGATAGCCCAGGCGCTCCAGATGACGTATGATGCGAGGATCAAACGCCCCTGCCGTAATGCTGTGCGCTTGCTCAGTCAGCTGGAGAACCTGCCGGAAGCGATCGGATATCTCGGTGGTTTGTCCGACCCGCGCGTTCAGTTCTGTCAATTCACTGGTAGCTTCGAAGCGCGAAAAATGCTGTTCAATCGCCCGGGCCTCTTCTTCGAGATCGGTCTTCAGTCGCCCTATGTCCACTTCGTACATTCCCTCAGCAAATACGTCAATGCGCACCGCGAAGGGAGAAGCCATCTTGCGAAAAGAGTGTTCTATTTTCACGTGCGGAACCCTCCGTTCCCATGTGTGCGCCGCTTACGCGTCAGTGCGCCGCTAACGCGTCAGTGAGCCGCTAACGCGTCAGTGAGCCGCTAACGCGTCAGTGAGCCGCTAACGCGTCAGTGAGCCGCTAACGCGTCAGTGAGCCGCTAACGCGTCAGTGATCCGCTTACGCGTCAGTGATCCGCTTACGCGTCAGTGATCCGCTTACGCGTCAGTGATGGAAATGCGAACCGGCGGTTTCTGACGGCATCGGACTGTCTAGCGCCTCCAGGTATGCTACGGATTGTTTGAGATCCTCCAGGAACATATGGGCCATATCCACAGACATTCCATTGCGCACCACAACGCGCATGATGGTCACGTCTTCCATTGTGGCGGGCAACGGGTAGGCCGGAACCTGCCAACCATGTTCACGCAGTTTCTGAGACAGATGGTAGAGATTCCATTTGTCGGCATGGTCATTGTTCAACTGCCATGACAAGACGGGAATATCCGTTCCATCGGAGAAAAGAGTGAACATCCCCATTTTGGCGATGCTGTGAGCCAGCAAATGGGCGACCGCTTGCGACGCCTTTTGCACTTTATAGTACCCTTCGCGGCCCAATCGGAGAAAGTTGTAGTACTGGAGCAGAACTTGGGCGCCTGGACGCGAGAAATTAAGGGAGAAAGTCGGCATGTCGCCTCCGAGATAGGAAACGCGAAAGATGAGTTCTTCCGGCAATGCGGTGCGATCGCGCCATATCACCCAACCAAGGCCGGGATACACCAATCCGTACTTATGGCCGGACGTATTGATTGAATGCACGCGGGGCAGCCTGAAGTCCCACTGTAGATCTGGTTGCAGGAATGGCGCAATAAATCCGCCTGACGCTGCATCCACGTGTATCGGGATGTCCAGCCCCGTTCGGCTCTGCAGTTCGTCCAACGCACTTGCGATGGCGGCCACGGGGTCATTCAGCCCGGTGTAGGTGTTGCCCAGAATCGGAACGACTCCGATCGTGTTTTCGTCAACTGCCGCGATCACGCCTTCAGGGCTCAAATAAGGCTTTTCTGGCGTAAAGTCGACGTACCTTGCTTCTACATCCCAATAGTTAGCAAACTTTTCCCACACAACCTGTACGGCTGAACTAAACACAATATTTGGCCGATCTGTCGGTTTGCCCTCGGCGCGTCGGGCAATTTGCCATTTTCGTTTGAAAGCGAGTCCTGCGAGCATACAAGCCTCAGACGATCCTGTGGTAGAAGTGCCGACTGTCGAGTGGGGATGGGGAGAATGCCAGAGGTCAGCCAGAATGTGGATGCAACGGTCTTCAATTGCTGCTGTGTGAGGAAACTCATCTTTGTCGACCATATTCTTGTCCATCGTCTCCACATAGAGACTGGTGGCTTCCGGTTCCATCCAGGTGGTGACGAAGGTAGCCAGATTTAACCGTGCGTTTCCGTCAAGACCGACTTCGTCATGGACGATCTGGTATGCTGTTGCGGGCAACATCCCTTGATCCCGCATGCGGAATCGTGGAACCGATTTTTCTCCCGAGCGAGTGAACAAGGGATTTATATCCAGTTCATCGGGCAATATGTTGCTTTTCCTGTGCGAATGCCAATCAGACATACGATCTCCTCCTTGAATTTGATCGAGCCTTGCCACCTAACTATAACACTTCTTGCGCTCTGGTCGGTCAGCGCCGCCTTGATCCGCCGAGCGTTCTCCGGGTTTTCACGCCGGATACGAACCAGAAAAGGAGTGGAACGGCGACAAACAGTACAGGCGCCACCCACACCTCCACGACCGTGCGGCTGTACAGAATCGAGGAGTATACGATATTGCGCGGAAGAAAAGCTTCTACGGTTGTGATCAGGCCCACTGCCCACAGAAAAGGCCATGCACGGGAGCTCTGGAACAGTTGACTCCATCCATACGAGGCGATAAAGGTCAAGAAAGACAGGCGGATAACGGCGCTGATAAACCAGAAGACGATCACGAACGGTTCGATTTCCTCCACAAAATCGGCGACGGAGATGAAACGGGTCAGATCAAAAATGGGATTCCACATGGCGGCGGGCAGATCGGAACCAAACACGGCAACAACCTGCGCGGCGGCGCCGATCAGAAAAAGGCAGGCGGCGGCCACCCCCCATACCGCCATGTAGGCGTTGCGCTTGGCATTCTTCACAAATGGGAGCAGCATGCCAACCGCCACACCGTTTCCGGCGTAGCCAAAGACGGGCAGCGCGCCTTGCAGGATCGCACTTCCTCCATTTGCGAAATAGAGCGGCAGCAATCGTGTCAAGCGGCCGTCGGGTACACTGAGCCAGACTGTCATCAGCATCACTCCCATGACCAGCGGACCGATGAGCAGCGCGATTCGACCGAGCGAATCAAGGCCGCCTTTGTGCAGAAGATAGAGTACGACGGCGACCATAGAAATGATAAACACCCACGGCGGCGTGCGGTGAAATTCCGACGTCATCAAGAAATCGCTCGTCTGTCGCACAATGACGCCGGCAAGGGTTGTCCAGTGAAGCAAGTACAGGAGACTGACTGCCCGGCCAACCCACTTGCCAACGATGCTCTGGGAGTACTGCACAAGGGTTTCCCCTGGATAGCTCAGGGCGGTTCGCACGGAGACAAAGGTGAGGAACGTGCTGACCAGCAGATTCAATGTCATGGACATCCAGGCATCGTTATGCGCCCTGCGGATGGCGGGCGCAATCGTCAGAAATCCACTCATGCCAATCGTAAACAGAGTCAGCAGCCAGAAGAGTTGTGCGCCGGAAAGTCTTGTCGCGGCGTTCATTGGCCGCCTCGGGAATTCGTTGGCGGCGTTTCCGGCATTCCCAGTGTACTGCCGGTGGCGCCGGTCGTTAAAATGGCGACATGACATGAGACGTGCACGTCGGCGCGCGCAAAATGCTGCGGCCACTGCTGTTTCCAAGTGCGCCACGTCTTGGGGAAGGTCCGCTTACAGGCGTCGTCAAATCCGTATATATCGGCTTCATACTGGCGTTGCACACGACGAATCGAGCGCACTGTCTGTGCGGATACTTGTCGATCCATCGCTTTCTCCAGCTTGCGTATGTCTTGTCTCTTTTTCAGATCCAGTCGTGTGTTGCTTTCGATCACGGTCGCCGTGGCGCCCAGCACGATACGCATGGACAGGCGCTGGTTGGGTCCGATGCGCGGCGTCATGCGGCTGGTGAAAGTCGAGAAGTTCAAGCTTGCATACCCCTGAATGGGAGCAGGCAGAGCAACCGTCATGTACTGACGTTCCAGTGATCGCGTCACCCAGAAGCGCGAGATGGCTTCCGGATAGTTGAGGTATCCGATCAACTGGAGGTTCTTGTTGAAGATAGCCCGTCCCGCGAATTGGATGATGTCCAATGACTTGTTTTTACTCATGACGCCATGATGCTCCACCATCATCGCTGGCGCTGTGGGACTGGCCGTCTCACTGGCGGCTTCGATCAGGAATTCCAGCAACGACGTTCCGGGCTTTCCCCCCATAGATCTGCGGATGCCCTCTGCGGCAAAAGACGGCAGTCTCTCAAGAGGCGCCGTGATAGTCATAATCTCTTTGGCTTCCGCTCCCCTCACGATCAGCAGATCCGTGCGCAAACGACTGTCCGGGTTGCGGGAAAATTCGTCCAGAAAGGGTCGTATGCCGCGTTTCGCCAGGCGCTCGCCGATATAGACAGTACGCCGGTGACTCAGGTAAATATGGCGCGACAGTTTAGTCTGCAAATTTTGGAACGCATCGATCCAGTTATGCCCTGCCGCAGAAACCACTATAAAATTTTGGCCGGTTGAACCAGGTGAAGATTTGGGGCCTTGGGGAATCACAATTTGTTCCGTGATGACAATGCGGCCATCGCGAGACAGATCCAAAGCGGATCCAATGACGATGGCGCGCGCGTTCAGTTCGATTTCATCCCAACACCCCGCGATGAAAAATGAAGTTCCCAGACAGGTCAGAAAGAGCAGCCATTTCAAGGGTGTGATCGCGCTCGCCTTCGCAAGTGAGCGGTCGTACTCTGAGGCGGCGACGACGTGTCATTGGCCAGATAGCCGCGACTCCTGGCCAGCATCCAGCGCGGCGCGCGCAGGATGATGTCCCGTAGGTCGGCGAAACCGCTGTTCGGCGCCACGGGACTCAGATAGGGAACTCCAAATGAGCGCAGATGGATGAGGTGGATGAGAGTCGCAAACAGTCCGACGGTGAGGCCATAGAGTCCCATGGAGCCAGCCGCGAAGAGCATGGCAAACCGCAAAATTCGAAACGAAAACCCCAAGTTGTATTGTGGAATCGAAAAGGAAGCTATGCCGGCCGTTGCCACCACGATCACCAAGGGGGCCGTGAGGAAACCGGCGTCAATCGCTGCCTGCCCGATCACGATTCCACCCACAATGCTGACAGCCGCGCCTATATTTTGTGGCAATCGGACACCGGCTTCGCGCAGGCTTTCAAACATGAGTTCCATAAGGAACGCCTCAACCAGCGTGGGAAATGGACTGGGATCGCGCGCGGCGGCAATGCTGAGAATGAGGTTGAAGGGCAGTAATTGCGGGTGAAAGGTAACGATCGCAACATACAGTGGAACTAGCGTGATAGAGACGATCAACAGGCCGAACCGCAACACACGGACGGCCGTTATGAAGATCCACCGCTCATAGTAATCCTGCGCCGTCTGCAGTCCATACCACAGCGTAAAGGGAACAATCAGGGCCTGGGGTGAACCGTCCACCAAAAGGCAGACCCGTCCCTCCAGCAGCGCCATGGCCGCCACGTCAGGACGTTCCGTATTTTGAATTTGTGGAAAGGGTGAAAAGGAGTTGTCTTCCATACACTCTTCGATGGAGAGAGAATCCGGAACGGCGTCCAGATGGATGTTCTGCAGACGCAGGCGCAGTTCGTGTAAAACCGATTCGTTCGCCACGCCCTCCACGTATGCAATGGTCACATCCGTTTGCGACCCCTCGCCTATCGTCAGGGACTCCATTTTTAAACGGTACGTCTTCAATCGTCTGCGCAGCATGCTGGTATTGGTGCGCAGCGTTTCGACGAACCCTTCGCGCGGCCCTCGCACCACGGTTTCCCCGCTGGGTTCCTGAATTTGGCGCACCGAAAAACCCGCCATATTCACCAGGCTCGCGATCTGCTTTCCTTCGGACAACACGGCGACCTGACTTTTAAGGATTCCTCGCACGAGTTGACCCACAGTATGAACGGGGGTGACTTCTGAGGCAGGGAAGACGGGAAAATCTGCATCGGTTTGGGTTCCGGATTTTGCGTCTGCGTTCGGATGCAGCTGTGAAACGAGATGCGGGAGAATGGCCTCTTCTATCCGCTTGCTGTCGATCAACCCATCAACAAACACGAGCAGCATAGGGACTTGTTGGAAACCATCGAACGGGCGAAAAACGAGATCGCTGCTGTGTGCGAATAGGGCGCGCAGGGTTTGTTCGTTCGTAGCGAGCGCCGCACTCAGTTGCGAATCGCCTTCTGGGATATCCCAGATGGAGATGTTCTTCTCAAGCGTTTGCCGGCTCGAATCCTTGCGCGCCAATGATTGCAAGTACCTCATTCTCCTTTTCCGCGTCCTGATTTTCAGCATGTCCAAATGGGGAAAATATATGTGGACTGACAGGAGTTATTGAGCGGGTAGTAAGCAGAATAAAGGCTCCCCAATTAACGGGAAGCCTGAGTGCGTCACAGCAAACGAGCCGGGGCGATCAGCCAGCAAGCAGTTGGTTCAATTTTGATCCGGGATCTTTCTTCAGCAGCACAATGCCTACGACGAGCAGATACAGCCAAGGAAGCAGCGAAAATCCACGACCGAACGAATACTGGGCAAATTGGAGATGCCCAACCAAAGGCGCATTGCTGATGCCAAACGGCAAGGCCACCAGTCCTGAGACAAAATACATGACGAGATTGTATGCCGTAAAGAGGATGGGCGGTACGTAATAGCGGCGCAGGCCGAGCAGATAAATGACGGCGATGAGACCGTACGTGGCAGTCTCAATGTCGATCCAGTATGACACGATCGGAGTCGCTCCTGGACTTGCGAATAAGTGAGCGGCCACGTCGGCCAAGGAAAAAAGGACCATCGAGAGGCGGAGGTACTCAAGCGCTCGATTGGATTTGCCGACAGGATACAGTGATTCTTTTGGTTGCTGGGTCTTCAGT
>JAKADD010000091.1 GCA_021820825.1 Bacillota bacterium | reverse complement strand
GCAAGCTCTCACGCATGAAGAAATTCTCGAAACACTGGCGTAAGCAGGTCGCTCGGATAGGGCGGTTGCACGCCCACATCGCCAATGCCCGTCGGGATTTCTTGCACAAGGCATCCATAACCATCAGCCAAACCCACGCGATGGTGTTTGTGGAGAATCTGAGTGTGAAGAACATGACTCGATCGACGAAGGGCACAAAAGAGAATCCAGGCCGGAATGTACGGGCCAAGAGCGGTCTGAACAAATCCATTTTGGATCAAGGGTGGTCGATGTTTCAGACATTTTTGATGTATAAGCTGGACTGGTCGGGTGGACGGCTGGAGGAAGTTCCGGCTCGTTATACCAGTCTCACCTGCCCGGTATCAGAGTGTGGCCATAAAAGCAAAGCCAACCGATTGTCACAATCCCAGTTTCGGTGCGAGAAATGCGGATTCACGACCAACGTCGATACAGTGGGTGCAATGAACGTTCTAAGGGCCGGACTGGCCCAGTTCGCCTGTTCGCTCGCCTAACAGCGGGGAGTCGGTTCTGACGCAAGGATGAAGAATCGATCTAAGGTGTGCTATTGGGCTCCTGATGGCAGGAAGGAATCCACCGCGTTCACGCGGAGAAGGAAGTCAAACTGTGCTACTATAAGACAATCAAGAAACGTAGTGCTGACCCTTTATCTCACCACTCACTGAAGTCGCCGCACAACGCCCACAAGGAAGGTTATGGCATGGATGATCAGAAATCCCGTTCCGAATCGTTAGCGCGCACTGCGAATACAGCCGACCACGCGACTCGCGTTGTCTCGTCTCTCGCAGTATATGGAAGGCGTCGGACAAGAGCGCCCAAGACTTCCTGGGTATTACTGTGGGTCGTGATCGCTTCCGGCGTCATCTGCCTACTGCTGAGAAATTACCTAACTCACCCCGGCCTGCATGTCGCTGGATCCACTCTGCTTCTCGACGTTGTTGGCATACGACAGTTGCGATCGGCTTACCTAAGTGCCCGACGTACGCTTTCATCCCCAATCGTCGCTTCGATCTTGATCATACTCCTGTTAAACATGATCGGTCTCCTGGCTGTTGTATTTGCGAATGACGATGCGTTCGCTATGACGGTCTCAGCCGTCCAGGGAGTCATTGCGCTTCTCTTGCTGCTGGTTGCAGCGCGCGATTGACGCCGCAACGAGATCGACTTTGACAAGTGGATGGAGTTGGATCTGTTGTACATCGATCAGTGGTCGTACATGCGCGACTGGTGGATCATGCTGCAGACGATTCCAGCCGTGCTGCGGCGCCAGGGCGCACGCTGAGCGCGAAACAGTGACTCCCCAGGGGAGCAGTGATAAAGTCCGCGATGCAGGCGCAGTGATTCCAGATATAGCGTCTGAGGCTTTATTCAGACGCTATATGTACCGTTATGCGCCTGCCCTAATTTGGATTATCACTGCTCCCCCAGGACGTCTGCGCGTTCGTGAATACAACCGCGCCGCTGCAGGAGCGCCCGCCAACCAACTGCATACGGGCGCTCCTGTTTTCGTTTCAGACTCTGCAATTTATTGCATCAGGATCAGTACATACCCCCTGGCGCACCTGCGACAGCGGTGGCGCTGGCGCCATAGCCTGCCCCGTACGTGGGAACAAACAGGAAGAACAACACGAAAATAATTAAAAACACGACGGCCCAGCGAGTATACGCACCAAAGACACCCATTTGCACAACCTCCTTTCGCTACCTGTCTTATCATACGCAGACAGATTGCGAACGGCAGCAGGCATTGGCCCGCAAAGCATTCCGCCAAGAGCCCATTCTTGTCACACCATTTCGTTCATCTGATCGAGCGCCGTCTCCAGGTCCTCCACTTTCAGTGGTCGATAAAAATAATACCCCTGCAGTTCGGTGCATCCGTGGCGCTGCAAAAACGCCACCTGTTCGGCCGTTTCCACACCCTCGGCAATCACCTTCATCCCGAGACTCTGCCCAAGGCGCAACATGGCGAGGAGGATGCTTTTCGCGCGCCTGCCGTTTTTGAGATTGGCGATAAACGTCTGGTCGATTTTAAGCGTGTCGATGGGAAACTGATTGAGATAGCTGAACGAGGAGAAACCGGTGCCAAAATCATCGATGGAAATGCGCATGCCGAGACGATGAAGAGCTTGGAGAGACTTCATGGCAACTTCCGTATTTTCCATCAACAACGTTTCCGTGATCTCAAACTCAATCCAGCGCGGATCGATGCCTGCTTCCTGGACAATCGCCGCGACCATATCCACTAGATCATTGTCCTGAAACTGGCGCACGGACAGATTCACGCTGATCGGCAACGGCGCGCGACCGATCTCTTCCCAGCGCCTGAGTTGGGCGCACACTTCGCGTATCACGTATTGTCCGATCGGGCGGATAAGCCCTGTCTTCTCGGCAAGGGGAATAAAATCGGAAGGCGGAATGTCACCCATCGTACTGTGGCTCCAGCGCAGCAGCGTTTCCACTCCAACGATGCGACCGGAGCGTGCGCTCACTTTGGGCTGATAGACAAGATACAAGCCCTCTGTGTCGAGCGCCTTGTGTAATTCGTGTTCCTGGAAGATGTGAGAGAGTGTCGTATCTTCAAGCAGCATCGTCTCATGATAGCACTGAAAGCAATTGCCGCCCTGTGACTTGGCGCGGTACATCGCGGTGTCGGCATAGCGCATCAGATCGGCGACCGTCTGGCATTCTTCGGCAAAGTAGCTGATGCCGACACTGGTCGTGACAAACAGCTCATAGCTGTCAATGACAAACGGTCGCCGGGAAATCTCCGCGACGATACTCCGCGCGCTGTCTACGGCATCCTCGCGAGACTGAATGTCAGGGATCAGCACCGTAAACTCATC
This sequence comes from Bacillota bacterium, assembly GCA_021820825.1. Next base: position 5,780 of record JAKADD010000091.1, on the reverse strand, counting down.
GCCGCCAAGACGGGCTGCGAGCGCCTTGGCCGGAACGCAGGCCTGTAGTCTTTGCCCGGCTTCTTTCAGCAGGAGATCTCCCACGTTATGTCCCAGCGCATCATTGAGAATCTTGAACCGATCCAGGTCAAGAAACAGCACCGCGAGTTCCCCCCCGGCGCTGTCGGCGTTCTGGACAGCCTGTTCAAGGCGCTCATGAAACAGGCGGCGGTTGGGCAGTTCCGTGAGGTGGTCGTAATACGCCATGTGATGGATAACCTTCTGCACGCGCCGGCGTTCGGTCATGTCCCGGATGATGATCAGTTGCGCCGGTTTTCCGCCGTACATGATGCCCGTCGACTGAACTTCCACGTCCATCTGCGAGGCGTCGAAGCGCACGAGCGTATATTCCGCAGGCGCTAACGTGTTGCCAACCTGGCCCGCGTGACGCAGCGGCGACGTGCCCGATTCCTGCCAACCGGAACGGACGAAGCGACTGATTGGCTGTCCAAGCAGATCGCTAACACTCGGTGCGCCGATCAGAGTCTGACCTGCCTGATTGACAAACTCAATCAGGCCATCGTGCAAAACTACAACCATGTCGGGCAACAACTCAACAAGAACTCGGTAACGGGCTTCACTTTCACGCAGTTCCTCTTCGGCCCGCTTGCGTGCGGAGATATCCCGCGCGATAGACAGTACAGCGCCCTTGCCGCCCAGCTCGACGAATCTGGCGTTGTACTCAAACGGAATCTCGACGCCGGAAGATGTGTTGTAGCCACCTTCATACGTCACCTGACCTTCCGTCACAATTCGCCGCATCGCCCACATTAAGTGACTTCGTCGATGCCTGGGCGTTAGATCAGTAGGGTGCATGGTCAAAAACTCTTCCTTGGTGTACCCCAGCAGTTCAGTCGCGGCCGTATTGACACCTATGTAAGACGCAGGCGACCCATCCCCGGCCAATCCAAAGATGAAGATGGGGTCGTTGGCATAATCCAGCCATTGGAGCAGATGCTCTCTATCGGGAGATGGCAGTACTTCCATAATTCCCTCTCAATCAACGCCCTGTACCCACTTGACGTTTTCGTATAATGAAATAACGTTACAACTCCTTCCATCATAATCGAATTTCGGCGCGGTGGATACCCCTTACTTTAGCTATGGGGAGGAAACGCGCCTTCTCTCCTTTCTTTTTATTTCGCTATATGGCATGCTGATAGCGAAAGGATGTGGTGTAATGTATGCGACGCAGAAGAATCAGATTCGCGGTTTGAGCAAGAAGGAATACGCCGCTCTTCGCCTTTTGTGTCGCCTATCAAAGAATTTGTACAATGTAGCTCTGTACAATGTCCGGCAGTATTACATGCAAGAGCGAAAGTTTCTCCGCTACGAGTCTAATTACCACCACTCGAAGGAGAACGAGAATTACCAACTGCTCAATACCGATGTCGCACAGCAGACGTTGAAGGTGGTGGATCGTTCGTTTCGTTCCTTCTTCGGGTTGATGAAGAAAGCTCACGGCAACGAATACCGATTCCACGATGTGCAGTTGCCAAAGTATCTGCCCAAAGATGGATATTTTCCGTTGATTATTCCGCGCTTACGCGTCAAGGACGGATTCGCATTTGTTCCCATGTCGCTTGCTTTCAAACGCGAACACGGCGACATCAAGATTCCGTTCCCGGAACGATTGAGCGGTAAAACAATTAAGGAAGTGCGGATTCACCCGAGGTACAACGCTCGCTTTTTTCGAGATCGAGTATGTGTACATCCAGGAAGAAGAGTCGCAAGCAGTCAATCCCGATTCTGCACTCGCCATTGACTTCGGTTTGGACAATCTCGCTTCGTGCATTGACACCAATGGGGCGTCGTTTTTACTCGACGGGAAGCCACTCAAAAGCATAAACCATTGGTACAACAAGCGAAACGCGAAACTTCAAAGCATCAAAGACTTGCAGAAGATCAAAGGAACCACGGAACAGCAAGCTCGTTTGACGATGAACCGCAATCACTACGTTCGTGACTATCTCAACAAAGCGGCTCGTCGTATCGTCAACCACTGTCTGGATTACGGAATCGGCAAGATTGTTGTCGGCGTCAATCCCGGATGGAAGAAAGATATCAACATCGGAAGGCGCAACAACCAAAACTTTGTGCAGATTCCGCATTGGTCGCTTCGCCGCAAGATCGAATCACTATGCGAACGATACGGGATTCTCTACGTGGAACAAGAGGAATCCTACACTTCAAAAGCGAGTTTCCTTGACTTGGACGACATCCCGACCTACAACGTTGACAATCCGCAACACCTTCCTTTCAGCGGAAAGCGGGTAAATCGTGGACTGTATCGTTCTTCGACAGGCACGAAGATGAATGCTGACTGCAATGGAGCGGCGAACATCTTGCGTAAAAGTAACCATAGACTCGATTTCGAGCGAGTGGCTAATGGGCTTTTGGCTAACCCTTTGAAAGTAAAGCTGATATAGTTTCTCTCAAGAATCCCCCGGCTTCAGCCGTGGGGAGTGTCAATACCATAGTGAGTTTTGCCGAACCGCTACCCGACGACTCTGCCACCCGCGTTTGGCGGCAGATGAAGCGTCGGCAGATTTGACAGTTGCAGGTGGGCCGTCGATTTCTTCATACCACGGTAGAATGTGATCGTGACAGTCTGCCCTGGACGATATCTCATGAGTATTATTTGCAGATCCGAAACGCCTGTCACCTTAACCCCGTCGACAGCGACGATCACATCGCCGTGCTGGAGACCCGCCGTCTTGGCGTACGCGCTGTCAAGCTGGTCGACCCATACGCCCGAATGCACGGGAACATGCGGTCGCAGCGATTTTGGCAGGGCGGCAAGCGATGCTCCCTCGATTCCTATGGCTGCGTGAAAGGCGTGTCCCGTTGCCACCAGTTCATCGGCGATAAGCTTCACTTCATTGCTTGGAATGGCGAATCCCATGCCCGAAAAACCCGTGGCGACGATCTTGCTGCTATTGATCCCGATGACCTGGCCCTGCAAGTTCAGAAGCGGTCCACCGCTGTTTCCTGGGTTGATGGCCGCACTGGTCTGCAGCACCGTTTCCTGTCCGAGTGTCTGCCCGTTCGCCACGTTTTGCACGGGCATTGTACGCTGTGTGGCGCTGATGACGCCGACTGTCACAGAGTCCGCAAAGGCAAAGCCGGCGGGATTGCCGATCGCAATCGCTGGTTGCCCTGCATGAAGCGCCGAAGAGTTGCCAAACTCAGACACATTGCTCGGTTTGATATCGGAAGCCGGCACCTTCAGAACAGCCAGATCGGTGTACGGATCAGTTCCCACCACGCGCGCATACACATGCTGGCGCTGATTGATCACCACTTCCACCTTGTTGGCGCCTGCCACCACGTGGTTATTTGTTACGATATAACCACGAGTACTGAAGATCACTCCGGAGCCAACCGCGACCTGTTGCAGGTTTGGACCCGGTATGCTGGCATTCGGCCGATCCTGCAGATTGATAACGCCAACAACAGACGGAGTCGCCTTCTTGACTGCCGTAACGATCGGATCGCTTACTGTCACGGTCGAAATGACCGTTCCTTTTTTTAGCGTCGTTGATTTGACCGCGCCTGCTATGTATGGACCTGAACCGCTGTTCACGCTGGACATCGGCAATGACAGGTAGCCGCCGTTCACCAGAGCCCGCAGGAAAGCGAGCGTCAAACCCGAACCCACCACAGCGGACACGATAGCTACTGAAGCAAACACAATCAGAGAAGATCCTGCGTAGTGGCGCCGCCGTTTTCCTGATACTTGCTGTTCCGGTATGCGATCCGATTCGTCTGCCACTGCGCTCCCCCCTGTAACACTATTTATATCTCCAGTATACACATCCCCTGGATCGAACACACGAAAGCGGCCAAACACTCACAATCCTGCCTCACATCAAATTACTGTCGGCGGGCATACCGGTAATTGAACAGCAATCCTCCCGTCATCAGGACGGCAACAACCGCTATGCCCGTGAACAGCCAGGACAGCGCACCCCCCATGACGCCCTCATACAATAACGCCGTCGATGCATAATACGGCACAATCGCCGCCGCCGCCGTCCACAGATACGCGGCAAACGGAATGCCCGGAAGGACTCCAGCCACATAGTTCACCAGCATCGCAGGCACTGGCAATAAGCGCGCCATCAGCAACCCAATCGTTCCTTTGCGAGAAACAAATTTCTCCACTTGACGCAGTTTTGTGGGGTTGATCACAGTCTCCAGAAGCGGGCGGCCGATGTAACGAGCGATCGCAAAGATGGCGATCGCGCTCACATTTGATCCAAGCCACGCGTACAGCAAACCGAACCACAGCCCATAGATTTTCAGAAGGATAAGCAGCAATCCCTCGGAAGGCATCGGTGTCATGCAGACTAGCCCCATCAGGAGAATTGCGGCAATGACGCCAAGTGTTCCCCAACTATGGATGATTACAGACAGATGATTGTGCTGATCCAGATAAAAGAAGACCGCAACCGAGAGCAGCGTCGCTGCGACAAAGATTGTGGCACGCCCCTTGCCAATGCGTGTCCTGATCATCCGCCAAGTCTCCATGCCTATTCGCAAATTCCCTGTGACCTCCGCCTGCTCCGTGCGCCTCTACAGAAAACATCCGGCGCACATATCCTATCTCCTTTAGACGAATGCCGCCCTCTGTATGTTCAATCCCGGCGGTCATAGGGAGTTGCGAAGCGCCTGTTCTTCTACGTTGACCCGATGACGCAAGACAAGAAGATTTGCTATCGTAAACACGATCGCTGTGAAGTGAGCTCGAAACAGCAGACAAAGACATTCGGTTTCGCAGCGCGCACAAAAACGGCTCGCAGAGAATCGCGAGCCGTGCGTCTTAGTATTATGGATGTTGTGAATCCCGCATCAGTACAGGTCGTACATATTAATCGCTACACCTGATTCTTTCAGATATGTGAACAGTTGTCCGCGGTGATGAAACGTATGCGTCACAATTTCGACGAGCCACTTTGCCTGGGTGGACCCCTGTTCCATATAAAATGGCGTGCTCACCTTGTGCAGAAAGTCGTATTCACTAAGACCATTCATATAGACGCTAAGCTCGGCCAGCCCATTCTCCATGTTGGCGCGCAGATGCGACGCATCGGATGCTGACAGCGCCTGTTCAAGCCTCTGAATCTCTTCCTGGGGCTGCTCCTGCAGGATGGCGAGGTCAAGCAGGGGAATCTGCGTCAGATGGTTCGCCAGTTCCAGCACTGTGCGCATTTCTTCACGTGGCCGATAATTCCAAAGCTCAGGCGTTGCCTTCTCCAGCAACGCGCCTGTCGTGCGTACGGCCAGCGTCATTTCCCCCAGCAGCAGTTCCCGAACAGTCGATGTTTCACTCATGGCACCCGCTCCATTTCGCAATCTCGTCTCTTGACACAATGCGGTCTGAACAGTCTGACTTACACCGCCAGCCAGCGCCAACGACTCTAATTATAGTTTAAAAGAGCAGACCGGCGTATGTCAAACCAAGCTCCCTGACATTGCCCTTGTGGATATCGAGATGCCGCGCCTCAGCGGTCTGGAAGTCGTGAGCGAACTGAAGACGCTCGCCCCAAGCTGTCGAGTGCTGGTTGTCACGACATTCGCGCGCGCGGGCTATCTGCAGCGGGCGATTCAGCTGGGCGCCTGGGGTTACCTGCTGAAAGACGCGCGCATCGAGGAGTTGACAGCGGCGATCCGAACGGTGCACAGTGGGCGCAAAGTGATGACGCAGGAACTGCTGATCGAAGCGGTGACAAAAAGCA
>JAKADD010000090.1:4183-8663 GCA_021820825.1 Bacillota bacterium | reverse complement strand
ACTTTACCCAGTTGCGAGAAATCTTTATCAGCTCGTTTGGTCAACCGGATGTCATACGTCATTCGTCAAGTGGAACCCCTTCACGCCTCAAAATGTCATCCAAGGCTATGGTTTCACCAGCGTCATCTTCACAGATCGCTTCTTCGGCCAAAGCATCAAATGGATTCTCCCCTTTCACAATCCGCACGCTACCCTGTTCTGGCTGGAGGTAAAACACATCGCCAGGCTCCGCATGTAGGGCTTCGCGGATACTTCTGGGCAACGTCAACCGCCCTTTGTCGTCCATTCGGACAGAAACGTTTTTCGCCATTTGAATCGCCCCTTTTGTGGGATACTCCCACTTGCATTATACACCGAAGCGGAATCACGTATGCTAAATCAACCTTCTGGAAAGACATCCCGATTTCCAGTGATACCCTCTCGGTATTCGATCTTCGTTGATTCTCCTGGGATTCATGCCTGTGGTATTTCGCTTGATTGGGTACTGGTCAGGAGAGAAGAGCGCGTAGGGCTGATCGGAGACGGTCGCCAGGGATTCGTCGGTGAGCTTCGGGGTATATCAGACGACCTGAAGGCGGTGGAGTCGATTTAACGGGCGTTTCACCGACGAGGGCGAGCCCGTCGGATCTGAAGACATTGGAGTGAAGGATGGTAAATCTCTTTTCAAAATATCGAGATGTTCTCCCTGACGGACGGATGGGCGGTCGGACAGGGCATGCATCTGTGGCGGACGGTGGATGGAGGGCGACCATGTTGGACGAGGAAGCGCAGTTCCATGAAGAGATCGCGGCTGGAATACTATACCTGCGTCGCCATTACCCGACTATGTACAGGCTATTCGAGACCGCATGGAATGAACTGTACGAGAGCCATGCGGGTCACCTGAATCGGGAGACGCGGAGAAGCCTGCGCTGATTTGTTGATGGGCTTGCGGCGGCTTTTTGGTCAATATCGCCGCACACACTCAGCGAGGCTACCTGCCGGACTGAAAGCGAAATTTCGCCGGGGCGAGTTGCATGTAGATATGCTGATAGCGTGCGCCTATCCAGATTCCCCACACGGCCAGCGGCAACCCTATCCCGATGATCCATGCCAGCACAAAGCCGTAGTCGACCAGCGCCGTTGGCAGCGAGTTGCCGTTCTGACCCGCCCACAGGATATTCATATAGAAGAAAACGATCATTGGCGCGTATGACAGCGGCAGCAAGAGAATCACCCGAGACGGGTGCGCCATGATCCAGGCGTAACATGCAGTGAGCCCCAGTCCAAGGATGCCGGTCACAAACAGCATCAGTTCACATTGGGCCATTAATGCCAGACTTAACCCCGCTTCACGAGGTATGGGCGTAAACATGGCATGCAACAGAAATCCCACTGCACACGCTGCCAGACTGAGCAGATTGGCGAGAAGCATCGCGCAGAGCGCAGCCAGTCTTTCGACAACGAGCAGCTTCCAGCGCGTGAGCGGAAAGGAGAGCAACCACGGCAGATAGCCGCGGGCTCGATCCCATGTCCTCATGTTCATGCTGTGGGTGTACAATCCAAACATGATCAACCAGGATACGAACATGGGAACGAGAAACATGGCAAGGCTCGACAGTTCAATAAAGAAGCCACCCACAAACATCACGGACAGCCATGTATACGCCGCCGCCGAGGCGAATCGGTTCGCGGATCGCGACAACCAGCGATACCGCGTCAACTCCAGTCGAAACAACGCGGTATACGGGCGATGCGGCCGTTCCGGCAACTCGGATTGCTGGCCAGACGGCCTCTCCGGTTGCAGCCGCGCGCTTCTTCTCGAGCCGCCTCGGTTCAACTTGCCCGCTCCGTCGTTCCGATAGCTCGGCGAACCTGCGTTTGGAAAGCGGGAGTCTCCGAGGCGCGCCAGTCCCCACGGCGTCAGCGCCAGACAGACGAGCGCAAGCGGCCAGCCAAGCAGAAACCAGGGCAGTGCGCGCAGCAATACCTGCGTGGATGTGAGGTTGGGGAACCCGAACGCAGCCATTGTTCCAGGTGTCGCGGCGGCAATGCCGCCCATAATGGCAATAAAGGACAACGCATACATGATAATGCCGTGCAGCGCGGCCAGAATCCGCAGCCAGCCTTTCGCCACGACCACCGCAAGCGACCCGAATCCGATCGCAAACGGCAGTAAGATGACTACACTCAGGCAGATCAGCAGCCCGTAGCCAAATTGACCAAGCGAAACGCCGACGGGCGCCTGATAAACAACCGCAAGAACAGTGTGCGCCAGAGCGAGACCGATGGCCAGTGTGGCTCCGATGCGCGCGCTGATTGCAACCGTTGCGAGACTCTTCCCGAGCATAAGCTGAAGGCGCGGGAGAGGAAATGACAGCCACCAGTCCTGTTCCGGCGTCTGTAAGACGACAAAAGTGATCACCCACTGAAACACCATCACGCAAAAGAACCAGGCAACGCCCCAAACATAGATCCACTCCTGCGTCTGACCGAGTTTCTTGATCGAAAAGCCGTCAAAGAGCGTGACGCCCAGCGCGACGGTCGCAATAAGAATGAGAGCTGTATAAGGTATGCGCCCCTGTTTCCTTGGTAACAGAGCCCATCTTTCGTGGCGGGAATACTCCAGGCGCGCCAGGGCCAGCACTGATTTCATGCGAACACCTCCTTGTACCGTGTCTCCACGGAACGACCAGACTGGCGAAGGAGTTCAATGTTTTCGGGGCCGGATGCGACGCCTTCGTGAATAAAGACCACCTGATCAAAAAGCGGTTCCAGCTCGCGAATATCGTGTGTCGCCATGATCAGTGTGCGGTGACCGTCCGCCAGATCCGCCACCACCGAGGATGCGATTTTTTCGCGTGATATCAGATCCACGCCGGCAAACGGTTCGTCAAGGATTATGAGCGGCGCCTCGCGGGCCAGACATGTCAGCAGTTGCAGCCGCGCCTCTTCGCCGCGCGATTGCGACGATATGTGCGTGTCGAGATTCGCTTTCAGCGCGTCGACCAGGTAGCGTGACCGCTCCTGATTCCAGTCTGGATAGATCGACGCCGCAAACTGCAGCCACTCTGCGCCCGTGAGCCAGCCAGGCAATTTTCCGCGATCTGGCAGAAAAGCAACTTGATCCAGTGTGTGCGCGCCAGCCGTTCGACCGAAGATGCGAACCTCGCCGGACAGCGGTCGGGTGAGTCCGGCGATCATTTTCAGCAAGGTCGATTTGCCCGCTCCGTTTGGGCCCAGCAATCCGACGATGTTGCCGCCCTCAATCGCAAAATTCACTTTGTGCAGAATCATTTTCTTGCGAATCTTCATAGAGACGTTCTGGCAGTGCACGGCAACCGCATCCTGACGCTTTACAGCATTCATGCCTGTTCCTCCCCCTGACCCAGCAACCACAGCTGTTCTGTTGTCAGTCCGATCGCTGCGGCCCTGGCGCGCAGTTCAGTGACTGCCTGGCGTGCGATCTCCCGTTTGCTCTCCTCCACAATGCGCACATCGTCAGTCACAAAGGTGCCTTGTCCGCGGCGCGTCACGAGCAACTTACTGCGTTCAAGCTCCTGATAGGTGCGCATGACCGTATTGGGATTGACCCGCAACCACGCCGCCAGATCGCGCACCGAAGGAAGACGCGCCCCTGACTGCAGCACACCGCGCGCAATGTCGGCGCGCATCTGTTCGCAAAACTGTTCGTACAGCGGTCGCGACGGGTCGATGAGTACTTCTGGATACCACAATGACTCCTCTGCCACATTGACCACCCCATATATGGAGTGTATTGGAGCACTTCATACAATGTCAAGAGGCTGCTTGATAATAATTGTAAGTATGATAAGGAATTTTTTTGTCTGGGACAAAGAGGCGTTCAAAGATATAATGTAAAAGAGCCTGTTCAAAAAGGGGTCAGGTAAGACCCGCGCAGTGCAAGGAAGCGAGCCAAGAATGCGGACTGAGCGTACGATTTGGGTACGTGAGGGAGCATTCTTGGCGCTGACGCAGCAATGCGCCGGGGAGTTCTGACCCCTTTTTGAACAACCTCTAAAATGGACATTGTTTTGCTGATGGTCGTCAGGAATGGAGAATGCTGAAATGAATGTTGTGCATTTGATTGAGACGTTTCGCTATGTGGGATTATTTATCTTGCTGGCGCTGGAGTATTTTATTTTGATTGTGCCTGGCGAAACCGAATTGACGACGGCGGGAATTCTGTCCAAGAACCCCATCTATCATCTGAACCCACTGCTGATCATTGTGGCGACTGGATTGGGTACGTTCACGGGCGCCATGATTGCGTATTGGATAGGGCGCCTGTTAGGCCGTCCGTTTATCCTGAAATACGGAAAGTATGTGTTCCTGTCTTCTGCGCGACTGGAACAAAGCGAAAATTTATTTCGCAAGTATACCATTCTGACCCTGGTGATTTCCCGCTTCATCGCAGTCGTTCGCGACATCACCCCATACGTGGCGGGCATCAATCGGGTCAAACTCATGGTGTTCGCAC